>JANNJB010000353.1:0-7762 GCA_031405615.1 Vicinamibacteria bacterium
ATCCGCCCGTGGCGTTCGTAGGTGGCGGCGAGGTAGAAGTGGACGCGCGGTTTGTCGGCAGAGAAAGCGAGGGCCTGGGTGAACGCGAGTTCCGCTTCGCGGAAACGATTCAGCTTGAAGTTGATGAGGCCGAGATTGAAAAGGATCGCCGCGTCATTGGGCGTGCTGGCCGCGAGTTTGCCGAACACTTCTTCGGCGCGTTCGAGCCGCCCCTGCTTGAAGTACAAGACCCCCAGCAGACTTAAGACGGTTACGTCACGCGGCTTGAGGAGATAGGCCTCGGCGAGGTCTTTTTCCGCGAGATCGGCCTTGCCCTCGGCGAGAAAGCCACGAGCGCGCTGGACGTGGGTCTCGAACAGACCGGTGGAAAGGGGCGAGACGGACGGCATTTCGAGACTCCGGCTCCTCTGGTCAGGGCATCCCGCGAATGGTTCGAAACGCGGACCCGTCCCGCGGGGGAGAGTCTGCGAAATGAGTGGAGCCGGTGCCGTCCACCCAGCGATAGTACAGCCGCGGCGGGACGTTCACGAGCTTGCGGGCCGGCCGGGGCTTCGCGGCGGCGGCGGTAGGCCGGGCGTTCCTCGGCTGGAGCGAGGGCGGGAGCGATCCGGAGAAGCCGAGGGTGGTGGTCGCCCCCGCGCTCGGCGTTCGGGCTTCCCGTGAGGTCGTCACGAAGACCGGGCCGCCCCCGAGGACCTGCCGCAGCTTCACCACGTAGTTGCGGGTTTCCCGATAAGGAGGCACGCCTCCGTAGCGGAGGACCGCGTTTTCACCCGCGTTGTATCCGGCGGCCGCGAGTTCGATATCGCCCTTGAAGAGGCCGAGCAGATAGCTCAGATACTCGGTGCCGCCCATGATCGCCTGGGCGGGGTCGAAGGCATTCGAGACGCCGAAGCGCCGCGCGGTGGCGGGCATCAGCTGCATGAGACCCCGGGCTCCCTTGGACGACACCGCGAATTCGTCGAATGCGGATTCGATGCTGATGATCGCGCGGATGAAGTCGGCGCTCACCCCGAACTTCGAGGAGGCGTCCTCGATGTAGGGGTCGAACTCGGGACGCGCGCGCCGGCGGAAGCCGCGGGAGTGAATCACCACGCCTTTGGCGGAGAAGCGGAGACGGAACTCGCTGGTCTCCGGCGCGTCCGTGGCCTCGAGGACGCCGAGGGCGTTGCGGCGAAGATAAACCTGCGCGTCGGCCTCGGCGACGGGCCAAAGCTCCAGAACGCTCAGAACGGCGAGACCGAGGCAGACCTTCTTCATGCGTTGGCGTGACTCTCTCATGCCGGGACCTCGGCCAGAAGCCGCTTCGCGGTTTCCCGGGCATTTCGGCGCAGGATCTCGACATCCGCGTCGCCGGCGCCGAGGGCGCCCTGAGCGAATTCAGGCCGCCCGCCGCCACGAAGACCCAGTTCCTTCATGATCTCGGGGGCCTTCAGGCGGCTCATCAGGTCGCGCGAAACCGCGACGATGACGGAAACACCATCACTCGCAGAGGCGGACGAAACCGCGATGAAGTTCTTGTCGCCACGCTTCTGACGATACTCGTCCACCAGGGCGGCGTGGCCTTTCCGGTCGACATCGGTGAACAGCGGCGTCCAGACCGTGACGCCTTCCATTTCCACTGAATCGCCGCTTTCGCTGCGGCCGCCTCCGCCCGATGCGAGCTTCATCTTCAGACGCTCGATCTCGCGATCCCGCGCCTTCAGTTCGTCCTTGAGCTTCGCGTATTCGTCGACCAGCGTCCCGCGGTCGGCTCGCGCGAGATGTGAAAGTTCGTCGAGGATCGCGACGTCGCGCTGGATCTTGTCAAGCGCAGCGCCTCCGGCCACCGCCTCGACGCGCCGGGTGCCCGCGGAGACGCCGCTTGTCGCCGTGAAGAGGAAAAAACCTATGTCGCCGGTCTGCGACACGTGGGTTCCGCCGCAGAACTCCTTCGAGAAGCCCGGGACCTCGACCACGCGCACGCGTTCGCCGTACTTGTCGCCGAAGAACGCGAGAGCGCCCGAGTTGAGCGCTTCGTCGCGCGTCATCTCGATGGTGTTGATGGGCTTGTTGGCGAGGATCTCGCCGTTCACGCGGTTCTCCATCACGCGCATCTCGCGCTCATCCACCCCCTGGAAGTGGGAGAAGTCGAACCGGAGACGGTCGTTGGCAACGAGGCTGCCGGCCTGTTTCACGTGGGTGCCCAGAGTTTCGCGCAGGGCCGCGTTCAACAGGTGAGTGGCGGTGTGATGTCGCATGGCGCCCTGCCGGCGCTCTTCGTCGACCACCAGACGCACTTTCATACGCGCCTCAAACGTGCCTTCGTCCACGGTGACTAGGTGGGTCGAGAGCCCCGGTACCGCGTTCCGGCACGAAGAAACCGTGGCCACGGCTCCTGGCGCCGAGATCACACCGCGGTCGCCGATCTGGCCGCCGGCTTCCGCGTAGAAAGGCGTTCGATCAACGATGATCTCGCCGGACTCGCCCCGGTCGAGACGCTTCACCTGCTTGCCGTCCTTGAACGTGGCCAGAACGGTGGCGCCATCTTCTTCGAGACGGTTGTAGCCGACGAACACCGTCTTCGCCTTCTCGAGGAGGGTCAGATACTCAGGAGCCCCGGAGACCGCTCCCATCTTGCTTGCGTTGCGCGCGCGCTCCTGCTGTTTGACGAACTCGGCATCGAAGCCCGCATTGTCGACCTTGAGGCCGCGGTCCGCTGCGAGTTCCTCGGTGAAGTCGAGGGAGAGACCGTAGGTGTCGTAAAGCTTGAAGGCGTCGGCGCCGCTCAGGAGGCCCGTCTTCGTGGAAGCGGCCACGGAATCGAACACCGCGAACGCCTGCTTGAGTGTGGTCGAGAAACGGTCCTCTTCGACGCGCACGATCTTCTTCACCGTGGCTTCGCTGGTCTTGAGGTCGGGATACGCCTTCTGCATGCGCGCCACCAGATCGCTCACGAGATCAGCGAGGAAGGGGCGCTCGAGGCCGAGTTTGCGGCCATGGCGCAGGGCCCGCCGCATGATCTTGCGCAGAACGTACCCGCGGCCCTCGTTTCCGGGGAGCACGCCGTCCGAAACGAGGAAGGTGGTCGCGCGGAGGTGATCGGCGATGACGCGAAGCGAGATGTCGGTCGTCGGATGCGTTCCGTACTTCACGCCCGCGAGTTTCGCGGTCGCTTCGATGAGCGGCGCGAAGAGGTCGGTGTCGTAGTTGTTGAGCTTGCCCTGGACCACCGCGGTGACGCGTTCGAGTCCCATGCCGGTGTCGACGCACGCCGCGGGCAGGGGACTGAGCGCGCCGCTCGCGTCGCGGTTGAACTGCATGAAGACGAGATTCCAGATCTCGAGATAGCGGTCGCACTCGCACGCGACGCCAAGGCAGGGCCGGCCCTCCGCGACCTCTGCACAGGGGAGAGAGTCACCCTGATAGAAGTGCAGTTCGGAGCACGGACCACATGGCCCGGTGTCGCCCATGGCCCAGAAGTTGTCTTTCTTGCCCAGTTCGAGAATCCGCTCGGCGGGCAGGTAGGCGCGCCAGTGGTCGAAGGCTTCGGTGTCGCGGGGCACGCCGTCCTCGCCCTTGAAGATCGTCGCGGTGAAGCGGTCTTTATCGAGCCCCATCGTGCCGGTGAGGAATTCCCACGCGTAGGCGATCGCGTCCTTCTTGAAGTAGTCGCCGAACGAGAAATTCCCGAGCATCTCGAAGAACGTGTGGTGCCGCGCGGTGAGTCCGACATTCTCGAGGTCGTTGTGTTTGCCTCCGGCGCGAACGCACTTCTGGGACGTGGCGGCCCGCTTGTAGCCCCTGGTTTCCCGGCCGAGGAAGACGTCCTTGAACTGGTTCATCCCCGCGTTGGCGAAGAGCAGAGTGGGGTCGTTCTGGGGAATAAGCGGAGAACTGCGGACGACTTCGTGCTGCCTTTCCTCGAAGAACTTGAGGAAAGACGCGCGAATCTCGTCGGCGGTCAGGCTACTCGTCTGCGTCATGGCGCGTATTTTCTTCGATAAGGGCGTTTTCCGCGAGGCGGAGGGCTCCGCGGGCTTCGGAAAGGCCGAACCCGCGTCCCATCAAGGACCTCACCACCCGGACCCGCTTCTCCCGGATCGTGTCGCCTTTGGCTCGCGCGAGGAGCCGCGAGGCGAACCGGACGAGGCTCGTCTGGGCTTCCTCCGACCGGGCAAAGGCTTCTTTTGCCGCTGCCTGGGCGGCTTCCTTCGGGATACCCTTTTGCCGGAGCGTCGCGACCACGCGAAGTGGCCCGCGTTTGCCCGATCGCGCGTTCATCCGGGCGATCGTTCCCGCGAGGCGCTCGTCGTTCACCAGGCCTTCGCGTTTGGCGCGGCGAAGGGCCGCGGCCACAGTCTCTTCCGAGTAGCCTTTTCGGCCGAGGGCCCGCTCGAGTTCCTTCTCCGAGTGGTCGCGCCGACCCAGTTTGGCGAGGATCAGAGCGAACGCGTTGCGGCTTTGCGCCTTGAGGTCGGTGTCGTCGTGCTCTTGATCGTTACTCAAGATCGGGCATCGAGCCCATGCCGCCACTCCGGCTGCCGGTGTCGACGCCGGAGAGCATCATGCGGAACTCGTCGGGGTTGGTGCAGCGCCGCGCCGCCTCTTCCCGGGTGATGAGGCCCTTCTGGCACAGGTCGAACAGCGCCTGGTCGAAGGTCTGCATGCCTTCCGTTGTGCCCTGGGCGATTGCGCCCTGGATGAGGCGCGTCTTCTCTTCGTTGACGATGCAGTCGCGGATGAACGGCGTGGAGACCATGACCTCGACCGCGGGCACTCGGGTCTGGCCATCGGCGCGCGGGACGAGGCGCAGCGAAACCACGGCGCGCAGGACGGAGGCGAGCTGGCGGCGGATCTGCTTCTGCTGGTGGGGAGGACAGACCGAGACGATGCGATTGATGGTCTCCGTGGCGTCCAGCGTGTGCAGCGAGGAGAGAACGAGGTGGCCGGTCTCGGCCGCGGTGACCGCGGTCTCGATGGTTTCGTAATCGCGCATTTCCCCGACCAGGATGACGTCCGGGTCCTGGCGCAGGGCGGCGCGAATGGCGCTCGCGAAGTTCAGGGCATCGACCTCGATCTCGCGCTGGTTCACGATCGAGCGCTTGTCGCGGTGGAGGAACTCGATCGGATCCTCGACGGTGACGATGTGGGAGGTCTTCTCGGAGTTGATGTAGTCGATGAGGGCAGCCAGGGTCGTCGATTTGCCGGAGCCAGTGGCGCCCGTGCACAGGATCAGGCCGCGTTGTTCGTCCGCGATCTTCGTCAGCGTCGGAGGCAGGAGCAACTCGCGGATGGTCTGGATCTTGAGGGGGATGAGGCGCACCACAAGTCCAACCGTGCCGCGCTGTTGAAACACGTTGCAGCGGAAGCGGCCGAGGCCGGGAACGGAGTAGGCGACATCGACATCGAAGCTGTCCTTGAACTTCTGCTTCTGGCGGTTGTTCATGACCGAGAAGGCCATGTTCAAGGTGTCTTCGGTCTGCAGCCGGCGATGCTCCACCACGGCGGTGAGTTCGCCGTTCACACGAAGGACGGGGTGCGAACCGACCTTCAGATGAAGGTCGGAAGCCCGCTTTTCGATCGCGAGTTTGAGGAGATCGTTGATGAGCATGAAGGGGGCCTCGAGACGGAGATCAACGTGAAGGATAGCCTTTTTTGGACGTCTCGCCTTCACACCGGCTTTGTGATATCAGACCGCTCATGAGGATCATCGCGGGCGAGGGGCACGGGCGGAAACTCAAGGTTCCAAAGGGTGGCGAGACGAGGTCCACGGCGTCGCGGGTGAAGCAGACCTATTTCGATATCATGCGACCAGCTATCGACGGGGCCACCTTCCTCGATGCCTGCGCCGGTTCGGGTGCCCTCGGGATCGAGGCGATTTCGCGGGGCGCCTCCCACTCCACCCTGATCGATCGATCGCACGCCGCCATCACCAGCGCGCTCGCGAACCTCCGCGTGCTGGGCGACAAGAGCCGTCTGGTCGAGGTGCTCCAGGGCGATTTGCTTCGCACCCTCAGAAAGCTCCGAAGCGAGGGACGGACCTTCGACGTGGTCTACCTCGATCCGCCTTACGAGGACGGGCCTTACGAGGAAGCTCTGGAGTTGCTGGCGGAAGGCCTCGTGAGTCCCCGCGGCTACGTCACCGCCGAGCACTTCAAGAAGCGCGCGCTTCCGGAAGCTATCCTCACTCTGGTCCGGATCCGCGAAGTGAAGGTTTCGGACCATCGGCTCACCATCTACAGGAACGAGGTGCCGTCGTGAGTGAGAAGGAATGGAAGCGGATCGCCCTGGTGCCGGGGTCCTTCGACCCGGTGACTCTGGGGCATCTGGATCTCGTCATCCGCGCATCGAGCCTTTTCGACGAGGTGGTGGTCGCGGTGCTCGAAAACTCATCGAAGCAGCCGTGGTTCTCCGCCGAAGGGCGGGTGCTCATGGTCCAGCGCGAGATGGCGGCTCTCAAGAACGTTCGCGTGGTGCGTTTCGCGGGGCTTCTTGTCGAGCTGGCCGAGAAGGAGGGCGCTGAGGTGGTGGTGCGCGGGGTGCGCGGCGGCGCCGACCTCGAGTACGAGACGGTCATGGCCCGCATGAACGCCCACCTTCGGCCCGGGCTCGACACCGTGTTCCTGCCCTCGTCGCCCCACCTGACCCACATCGCGTCGCGCCTCGTCCGCGAAATCGCGTATCTCGGCGGCTCGGTCAAGGGACTGGTTTCCGAGAAGGTGGCCCTTGCGGTTGAAACACGCGCGGAAGAGAAGCGCGCTGAGAACGCCTTCTCGAAAAGGGGGAGCGCTGAATGAAGCGGAAACTCCACGCGCTGCACCTGTCCGCCCGCGTCGAAGCGGTCGAGGTTTCTCCGACGGTGGCGACCGCAGCCCGCGCGACGCTCCTGCGGACCATGGGGCGGGACATTCTTGACTTTTCCGTGGGCGAGCCCGACCAGGGCACGCCGGACCGGATCAAACAGGCCGCCACCGCCGCGATGTTCCGCGGTGAGACGCGCTACGTACCGTCGCTCGGCATTCCGGCCCTGCGACAGGCGGTGGCCGAGCGGTATCGCCTCGACGATGGCGTGTCGTTCGACGCCATGGAAGTGGCGGTCACGCTCGGCGGGAAGCAGGCGTACGCTCTCGCCTGCGAAGCCGTGCTCGATCCCGGCGACGAGGTCGTGATCCCGACGCCGTACTGGCCGACGTTCTCCGAAGCGCCCCGGCTCTTTGGCGGCGTTCCGGTTTTCGCACCTCTCGATGGCGCCTCGGGCTTCGCGTTCGAGCCGGAGCGAATCCTCAAGAAGGTGCGGCGGAAGACCCGGATCCTGGTCATCAACTCACCCTCGAACCCCACAGGCGCGGTGGTGAGCGAGAACGCTCTCGTCGAGATCGCGCGCGGCCTCAAGGCGAAAGCCCCGGATGCGTTCCTTCTTTACGACGACACTTATGCGCGCATGCGTTACGTCGAGAACCATCCCCGGATGCTGGCCCGGGTTCGCAAGATCCTCGGCGATCAGATGATGATCGCGGGCACCGCATCGAAGACGTACTGCATGACCGGGTGGAGGATCGGCTGGCTCCTCGCCCCCAAGCCGGTGATTCACGGCCTGTCCGCGCTGATCTCGCATCAAACGCAGTGCGCCGCCTCGTTCGCGCAATTCGGGGCGGTGGAGGCGCTCACCGGGCCGCAGGAGTTCGTGGCGATCGATCGCAACATCATCACGAGCCAAACTCCTAAGTATTGACAAATCCAAACGCCACAAACTCAAACACCCGGCTGACGAACTTTATAC
>JANNJB010000354.1:0-2109 GCA_031405615.1 Vicinamibacteria bacterium
TGCACTTCGAGGATCAACGTGGGGATTGTCGCCCTCGCTTTGTCCTGGGGGCTTGGCGCCTTCGCGGGTATGAAGCCCGAGGCAATCGCCGCGGGGTTTCCCGCCACCCTCCTTCTCACCCTGATCGGCGTGACCCTGCTCTTTGCCCTCGCCGATCAAAACGGGACACTCGATGTCCTGTCGCGGCGGTTCCGCGGAGCGCTTCGCGATCCCCGCTTCGTGCCTCCGCTGATTTTTCTTCTCGGCGCGGTCTTGTCGGGAGTCGGGCCGGGTGCGGTTGCGGCCACCGCACTCATGGCTCCCCTCGCCATGGCCATCGGGCTTCGCGCGGGGGCCTCCGCGTTCCTCGTGGCCCTGATGATCGCCAACGGCGCGAACGCCGGCAATCTTTCGCCGCTCTCCGCGGTTGGAATCATCGCCCGCGACGGGATGGCGAAGGCGGGGCTCCACGATCCGGGCGGCAAGGTCTTTTTTGCGAATTTCGCGGCGCATGTGATCGTGGGCGTCGCGGCGTGGTTGTGGCTGCGACCTCGGGCGGGGGTGGCGCCTTTGGAGGTGACGCCCGCGATTGCCGTGCCCGAGCGCTTGACCGGAGCGCAGAGTCTCACCCTGGCCTGCTTGAGCCTGTGGATCCTCCTGACCCTCGGGCTCTCGCTCCCCGCGGGCTTCGCGGCTTTCGTGGCTTCGAGCGTGCTGATTCTGGCCGGCGCCGCGGATGAAGGGGCGGCGCTTCGGAAGGTCCCCGGGGCCGTGATCGTGATGGTCACGGGTATGACCACACTCGTCTCCGTCCTCGAGAAAACCGGGGGCATGGCGCTTGTGACCGCCCTGCTCGCCGCCCTCGCCACTCCGGCTACCGTGAACGGAACCGTGGCCTTTGTCACCGGCCTCATCTCGACCTGGAGCAGCACCTCGGGTGTGGTCATGCCTGCCTTCCTGCCCACGTCAACCGCGCTCGCGGCGCAGGTGGGCGGGGGCGATCCCTTTGCGATCGCCCTTTCCATCAACGTCGGGTCGTCTCTCGTCGACGTATCGCCCCTCTCGACCATCGGCGCCCTGTGCGTCGCCGCGGTGACCGATCCCGAAGCGGCGCGCGGCCTCTTCCGGAATCTCATGATCTGGGGCCTGTCGATGACCCTGGTCGGCGCCCTCCTCTGTCAGCTGACCGCGGGACCGCTTGCGCGGCTTTGAACCGCAGCATGGCGTGCGACTCAAAACGGTATCGATGAGGAAAAACCGCGCAGTTCGTGCGCGGTGATCAGGCCATACGGGCCAAATGGCCTATTGATCGAGAGGAAGCCAGGACACTAGGGTCGGAGCCGTGGTTACAGCCTTCGAATAGGAGAACCCCATGGTCGTCCTGATCGTTCTCGTCACCTTCGTGGTCTTCGTTCTGGTGGACCTCTTGCTCCGCATGACCCTCAAGAGGTTCGAGGAGGCGAAGGTGAAAAAGGCGCGCGAGGAGGCCCTCGCGGTCGGCCTGCGGCTCGAGTTCGCCGATGAGGCGAAGAGCCTGAAGCGTGTCGAGGTTCCCAATCCCAAGGCCCGCATTCTGGCCGTGGATGACGAAGCGATCGTCCTCGACAGCTTCCGAAAGATCCTCGTGGTCGCGGGCTATTCGGTCGACACCGTCCTCACCGGCCCGGAGGCCCTCGGACTCGTCCGCAAGAATCCCTACGACTTCGTTTTCACGGACTTCAAGATGCCCGATATGGACGGCGTCGAGGTCACCAAAGCGGTCAAACACCTGCGCCCCGACGTGGACGTGGTCATGATCACCGGCTACGCGAGCATTGAATCCGCGGTCGAAACCATGAAGCAAGGCGCCATGGACTACGTTCAAAAGCCCTTCGCCGAGGATGAACTGGTCGATCTGGTCAACAAGCTGGTGATCCGCCGCCAGGCCCGGCTCGAGAAGGAAGTCGAGCCCTCGATTCACCTCGTCACTCCCAAGGTCGGGGTGTCGGAATCCCCCCACGAGGTCAACGTCCCCGCGGGTGTCTTTGTCTCGAATTCCCACAGCTGGGCGCTTCCATGCCCAATTCACTGGGAATATGCCCGACCAAACGCACCCGCCAACTGGTTTTGCGTGCACCCAGGGCACGCATC
>JANNJB010000355.1:0-4391 GCA_031405615.1 Vicinamibacteria bacterium
CGTATTCAGGGACGTCCCGGTGCCGTACTGGTAGAGCCAGTACTCGAAGCCCGGGAGGTCGGGGATCCGGTTGAAGTAGGCGTAGTAGAGCCGGGCGACGGGGGCGATCGCGCCCTGGAACTCGAATGAGTCGAAGAAGGCCTTGGTGACGTCGGCCCGCGTGGCGCCGCTGCCGAGCGAACCCATCCAGGTCACGATCCCGTCGCGATCACCCTCGCGTTTCAGAAAGTCGCGGTACTGCTGCATCGCGAACAGTCGTTCGCTGGTGTAGACGTCGTTGTCCTTGCCGCAGGGCCTGGTGCCTTCGGTCGTTTCGACGGTGTCGGGAATGCCGTCGAGGTCGACATCGGAGGCGCCGCTTCCCGGCGTGCACGCCGCGGACGAGAACTCGTCGGCGCCGATGTCGCGAACGCCGAAACGCGCCTGTGAGTCCATGTCGATCGTCATCGCGCTGCCGGTGGCCTGGTCGCGCAGCGCGGAACCGGCCTGGAGGTGGTAGTTGTAGTTCGGCGTGGCCGGTGAGACGTAGCTCGGGGCGAGGCTCTTCATCGTCGCGAGCCCCGTGATGGTGCCCGGGAACACGGGGTTGTTGTCGCTGTTCGTGTTCCTGTTGTTGCCGAAGAAATCTCCGGTATCAAGGTTGAGGGTGTTGGTCTGATTGACGACGATCGCGGCCGCAAGGCCACCTGGCGTCACGTGCCCGGTGATCGCGCTGTGCTTCAGGGTGACATTCGCGGTCACGCCCGGAGCCGCCTCGACGAGCGCGAGGGCATGCCCAAACACCAGGCCGGTGCCGAGGCGGTTGTCCACGAGGGTCAGATGCTCGAGCAGCGCCAACACGCCCTGCGCGAAGATCCCGCCCCCACCGCCGCCCGGATTGGTGCCGGTCGGCCCGAGCTGGACGATGTTCTCGGCGAACACCGAATTCCTCACGGTATGCAGGGGATTCGGGGACCCCGCGCCGGGCCTCCAGAGGTAAAGCCCTCCTCCGCCGGCGCTCGCCGAGGCGTTGGCGGGAGAAGAACCGCCGCCCGTCGCGCGGTTGGCGATGAAGATCGAGCGGTCGATGGATCCGGAGGTCGCGTTGAAGAACAAGACGCCGCCCCCGGCCGCGAAACCGCCGAAGCCCGGGTTCCTGTTCATCCCCTGCGCCACGTTCGATTGGAATCGCGAATCGGTGATGCTCGCGGACCCGCCCTCGACGTAAACGCCGCCCCCGAACGCGCCGCCGCCGTACGTCGCCCCGGCGCCTCCGGTGCAGGTGTTGCCGGTCGCGGTGACCCGGCTCATGGAGACGTTCCCGCCGACCTGTATGGCGATGGCGCCGCCCTGGGCATCCGCCCGCTCGCCGCCGGAAAGGCCGGAGCCGGCGCTGCTGCCGCCCTGCGCGGTGTTGGTGATGAAGCGCGTGTTCTCGATGTGCACGGTCGCGGAAAAGACGAACATCGCGCCGAGCGCATATCCGCCCCGCGCCGTTCCCGTTCCCCCGGTGGAGGTGTTGGTCTGGAAGGTCACATCCGACAGGATCGAAACCTGGCTGCCAATCGTGCTCCGGATGGAGAGGCCGCCGCCGGATGCGCTGCCTCCGTCCGCTCCGGCGATGTTCGGGCCGATGACCTGGTTGTTCTGGAACGTCATGGCCGTGAGCGTGACTGCCGCGCCGTCGACACTCATTCCACCCCCGAACGAACCGAGGTCGGATGGGGGAGCCAGAGCGCGTCCGTTTTGAATCCTGATGTTCGACATCGCGACGCGGACGCCAGCGATATTGCTGAAGACGTAGACCCCTCGATAGGTATTCTGTCCATCGATGATCGTCGGGTTCGCCACCGGGTCGAAAGCCCAGGTCGTAGGTGAGTAGCCGCCGCGGATCGTCAGCGATTTATTGGCTGCGCAAATGATGCTGGTGACGGTGGAGCCGCAGCCCGGCGACACATCGACGTACGTGTAGGTCCCGCCGGCCATCTTTATGAAGTCGCCCGGGGCCGCGATCTTGACGGCCTGATTGATGTTCATGCAGGGCGCGCCCTGGGCGCCGCACGTCGGGGAGTCCGCACCGAGCGGGGACACGTGCAGGGTCGCCGCCTGAGCCGACCCGGCCAGAGAGAGGGCAATGGTGGCGCCGAGGGCGGCCAGACGCAAAGCGGGCTTCGATTTGTTTGAGGACTTCATTTAGGGTCTCCCTGATCGCCAGACTTTAGAGGAGGCGTGACGCTACACCCTGGCACTGCGAACCGTCAACGAATCCGGGGCCCTCAGGCGTGGAATGAATCGGACAAACCGTGACAATAGACAGAGATAGAGGCGCAGATGGGGCACGAGGCGCTGTGATAATATTCACCCTCTGCTGGGTAGAAACTAGGGCGACCCGCGTAGCGCTGTCGAGTGGCTGCGGCGGTGGTCATCATGGCGTCGGTTTACAAATCCTGCCTCAAGTGCCTCGAAGGATGTCTGCATGATCAAGTGGCCGTTTGCCGCTCGGAGTAAGCCATCGCCCTCACCGCGGGCCGATTCCAATCCCCCGGCGTTCGATGTCACGGACTGTGCCGGAGTCATCGACCTGACCATGCTGGACGTCGTCCAGTGGGCCCCGGTCTGGATGACACGCGCGGAGCGACTCCTGCTCTACACCCTGTCGTTTACCTTGCGACCCGCGCGCTATCTCGAGATCGGCACATTGAACGGCGGATCGGCCCTGCTGGTGGCGACCGCGATGGACGCTCTCAAGACCAACGGGCGCCTCGTCTGCGTCGATCCCGAACCGAAGATCGCACCCGAACACTGGGAGCGGCTCGCGGGCCGCACCACCTTGCTGCGTGGGTTTTCTCCCGACATTCTGCCCGAGGCCTCGAAAGCAGTGGGAGGAAAATTTGATTTCATTCTGATAGACGCCGGCCATACCCACCCCGAGGCGTTGCGCGATGCGCGGGGTGTCCTGCCGTTCGCCGCCGATGGCGCTTACATCCTGTTCCACGACAGTTTCTGTGCTGATGTGGCCCGCGCGATCGATGATTTCGTACTGGAACATTCGTCTCAATTGACCGATTTCGGCCTCCTCACCCGGGAGTACACGGTGGCCCCCGAATTCGGTCCGGGACGGTGGGGTGGTTTGAGAATGCTGCAGGTTCGCCGCACTACCTGATCATTCTCAGGCGTGAATGCAGGTTGGAATCGAGTTCATGAGGATTAGCGTCGTCATTCCGGTCTGGAACGGCGCCACCGTGATCGGCGGTTGCCTGGACTCGCTGGAAGCGCATTCCGACCCGGCGCTGCTCGAGGTGATTGCGGTGGAGAACGCCTCGGAGGATGGATCCGCGGAGTTGATCGCGTCGCGCCATCCGACCGTGCGCCTGCTCCGACAGCCGGTCAACCTGGGATTTGCGGGGGGCGTCAACGCGGGACTCGAGGCGGCCCAGGGCGATGTGATGGTGCTGCTGAACCAGGACTGCGTGGCCGAGGCCGGCTGGCTGACAGAGCTGGTGAAGGCGATGAAGGCTCATCCCGAGTACGGCCTCTTCGGCTGCACCCTCTTCATGCCGGATGGTTCGGTGGACCACGCGGGCGCGGTGATGAGCCGGCCGGAAGCGCTCGGCTCCCACCTGACCGATGTCAGCGACCCGCGCGTGCGGCAGATCGAGTACGCGACCGGCGCCGCCCTCGCTATCCGCCGCGCGGTCTGGGACAAGGTCGGACGCTTCGACGAGGGCTTCTACCCCGCCTACTTCGAGGAGGTTGACTACTGCTACCGCGCCCGCCGCCTCGGCTTCGAGACCGCCTACGTGCCTGCGTCGCGCCTCAAGCACCTGCGCGCCAGCACCGCCGCGGTCCGAGACCCGGTGCGTTACGTCCACCATCAGCAGCGCGCGCGCTATCGGTTCGTCACCAAGCACTTCAGCTCCGACGAGATGCGGGGGTTCTTCGCGTACGAGCTCGCTTCGATCGCAGCCGAGCGCTGGTTCGCCCAGGCGGTGGGACGAGTGCTCGCCGTGCGCGAGACGCTGCCCGCGCTCCCGGAGATCTTCGCGAGCCGCGGCATCGACCTGGGCGAGGAGACTTCGACGACGCACCCGCGGCTCGTGTTCGTGGGCGTCGCGGAGGTCATGCACCGCGCCTTCGGGGCGGCCGAGCGCCTGGGGCAGCAGCAGGTGTTCGAAACTCCGTCGCAGATGTCACCGGTGTTCCAGGCCTGGCAGGCGCCCCCGGGGCCGGCCGCTGAAACCGGCGGCCGGCTGGCGGCGCTTCGGCTGAAGGCCCGCGAGTTTGTGCGCACCTGGCGGCGCGGCGGGCCCACCAGCGGAGATCAGGCGGCGCTCGCGGAACTCAATCAGGCCCTGACCGCGCAGATGGAGGAGATGAACCGGGTCCACGCGCAGCGCCTGGACCAGCTCAGC
>JANNJB010000356.1:0-8888 GCA_031405615.1 Vicinamibacteria bacterium
CCGGTCAACGAGCACCTCATGGAACTGCTCATCATGATCGACGCGTTCAAACGCGCGAGCGCCGCGCGCATCACCGCGGTCATTCCCTATTACGGCTACGCGCGACAGGACCGCAAGGACCGGCCCCGCGTGCCCATCTCCGCCAAGCTCGTGGCGAATCTCATCTCGGTCGCGGGCTGCAACCGCGTGCTGACCATGGACCTGCACGCCTCCCAGATCCAGGGCTTCTTCGACGTGCCCGTGGATCATCTTTTCGCGGCCCCCGTCATCATCGACCACGTCGCGCAGATGGGCCTCGAAGATCTGTGCGTGGTATCTCCCGATGCGGGCGGCGTCGAACGAGCGCGCGCCTACGCCAAGCGCCTCGGCGCCACGCTCGCGATCGTGGACAAGCGGCGCGAAACCGCGAACGTGGCCGAGGTGCATAACGTCATCGGAGACGTGTCGGGCAAGACCGTGCTCATCGTGGACGACCTCGTGGACACCGCCGGAACCCTGTGCAAAGTGGCGGAGGCTCTCGCCGAGGCGGGAGCCGGGAAGATCCTCGCCTCCGCCTCTCACGCGGTCCTCTCGGGCAATGCGGTCCGCAACATCAACGCCAGCCGGATCGCGCAACTGATCGTCACCGACTCCATCGAAGAGAGGCCGGAGCGAAAATCAGATAAGATTGTCGTTCTGCCCATCGGAGAGCTGATGGGCAAGGCCATCCAGAATATTCACGAAGAGGCGTCGATCACGAGCCTCTTCATTTGATGCCGCCCCGTAACCCCTTCTAAAGAAAGCGGGTTTTTCGGGAAAGCGTCGCTAAGAGTTGAAGACCTTAAGCCATGTCAGACATCGTTGTTTCTGCAGAAGCCCGCGAATCGCGCGGCAAGAATGAAGCCAAGCGCCTCCGTGCCCGGGGCCGCATCCCCGCCATCGTCTACGCGCCCGGCAAGGAAAACGTCGCGGTGAGCGTCTCGCCGCGAGAACTCGCCGTGGTCTTCAAGACCGGGGCCGCCGAGAACACGCTCGTCGACCTCGAACTCGACGGCAAGAAGCGCAAGGTGATCCTCAAGGACTATCAGGTCCACCCGGTGCGCCCCGAATTCCTGCACGCCGACTTCTACGAAGTGGCTCTCGACAAGGCGATCCACGTCAAGGTCCACATCGAACTCCAGGGCATTCCCATCGGCGTCAAGAGGGATGGCGGCCTGCTCGAGTTCGTGACCCGCGAGATCCTGGTCTCCTGCCTGCCCCTCGACATCCCGAAGAAGTTCGTGGTGGACATTTCTCCCCTCGAAATCGGCGGTGAAGTTCGTGTTTCCTCGGTCCCGATGCCGGACAAGGTCAAGGTTCTGACCGACGGCGACCTTCTCCTGGCCCACGTGGTCACCAAGCACGCCGAAGAGGCGGTTGCCGCCCCCGTCGAGGGTGCGGTGGTCGCTGCCGAGCCGGAAGTCGCGAAGAAGGGCAAGGCTCCGGTCGAGGGCGATGCCAAGGCCGCCGTGCCGGGCAAGGCGGCTCCTGCCGCCCCCGCAGGAAAGGACGTCAAGAAAGACAAGAAGTAGCGGCCTATGCGCCTGATCGTCGGCCTCGGCAATCCGGGCGAAAAATATCGTCGAACCCGGCACAATGCCGGGTTCATGGTGATCGACGAATTGGCCCAGAGGCTTCCGCTCGGCGCTCGGGAGCGCATCGACGACGCGTGGGCGGTGAAAACCGAGATCGCGGGCGAACGGGTGGTTCTGCTGAAGCCGCAAAGCTTCATGAACCGCTCGGGCCCGGTGGTCGAGGCGGCGCTTCGCTGGTTCAATGTCGAGCCCGACTCTCTCGTGGTCATCTCGGACGACGTCGCCCTTCCCCTCGGCGCGCTGAGAATTCGGGCGCGCGGCTCGCATGGCGGCCAGAATGGGCTCCGCTCGATCATCGATTCGATCGGCACTGAGGAATTCACAAGGGTACGGTTCGGAATCGGCGCATCCGAACCCGTCCTGGATCTGGCCGGCTTCGTCCTCTCCGACTACACCGACGCCGAGGTCCTGAGGGTCCAGGAGATGGTCTCGAGGGCGGCCGACGCGGTCGCAGTACTCGTCGAACACGGCGTCGAACGGGCCATGAACACGTTCAACGCCCCGGCGGCCCAACCCGAATAGGCCAAAGCCTTGTAGAATCGCCGGCCGCACCCAAAACAGACACTCCTTGCTGCAAGTAGCAAACCGCAAAAGCAGCTCTTTTCACTTGATCCATAAGGAGATCAGAAACACGTGAGTCAAAGACAGTATGAGATTTTGTTCATCGCCGAACAGAATCTCGGTGAACCCGAAGTCGATACCCTGACCGCCACGGTCAAGGGCTTCATCGAAAAGGAAAACGGCACGGTCGAGAAGGTCGAGAAGTGGGGCAAGAAGCGCCTCGCTTACACGATCGGCAAGAACCGCGAAGGCAGCTACGTGCTGATGATCGCGAATGCCCCCGGCAGCGCCATGGCCGAAGTCGAGCGCCGCATGCGCGTGACCGACGGAATCCTGCGCTTCCTGGCCATCCGCATCGACGCCGAGATGAAGAAGGCCGATCGCAAGAAGACGATCCGCGGAAAGAAGGAGTCGACGCGGCGCGCGAGCGTTCGTGAGAAAGACCGGGCCTTCGAAGGAGGTGCGCAATGAGCGACATGGAAACGCCTGAATTCAGAGGCCGAAGCGGCGAAGGCCGGGGTCCCGGCGGCGAACGCGGCGAACGCGGTGAGCGCAAGGACAAGGAAAAAGGCAAGGGCGGTTTCTTCCGCCGGCGCAAGACCTGCAAGCTGTGTTCGGAAAAGGTCGATTACGTCGACTACAAGAACACGAAGCTTCTCCTCGCGTTCATTCCCGAGCGCGCGAAGATCCTTCCCCGCCGCATGTTCGGCACCTGCGCTCCGTGCCAGCGCAAGGTCCGCACCGCCATCCTGCGCGCCCGCCAGATGGCGCTCATTCCGTACTCGACCGAGTAAACCCGGCGCAAGCGCGGCGCATCAAGGACCAGGGACGTTTCAGGCCGAAGCATCGAGCATGAGCGTCCCTGTGTCCGCGCCGTCGTCGTCGGTCCCTATGCCCTCGGCAACCGTCTTCGCTGTGCTCGCGGGGGTCATGGCCGGAGTTCTCTTCCTCCTGCCGCGGCTGGCCGCGAGCGTTCCCCTTCTTTCTCTTCCGTTGAGCATCGCGGGCCTCTTCTCAGCGCTTCCCCTGCTCGTGGTGCGAACCTCCGGAAATCTCCGCCACGGCGGGCTGGCGCTGCTGTCGGCGGTTATGGCGCTGGCCCTCCTCGAATCGGGGCAATCCGCGATCGCATTCGTGGTGCTCTTCGGTCTTTGGGCCCTGGTGGCCGGCGAGGTGCTCGCCCGTCGCCGCAGTGTCATCGCGGGCTGCGCCGCCGGCTTCCTCGTTCTCGCGAGCGAGGCGCTTTTCGCGGGTTTCGCCGAGGGGACCGGCCCCATCGAAGCCACGTTGCGTTCACCCCAGGTCCAGACCGCGTTCGACCAGTGGGCCACTCAGTCCGCCCTCGAGCCTTCCGAGGCGAAGGCGGCGATCGAGCGCGTGCGCACCGGGATCGTGTCCCTCTACCCGTCTCTCTCCGTGGTCTCCGCGGCCACCATCGTGTCTTTAAACGCGGTGGCCCTCGGGCGCATGGTGTCGAGGAGCGGGGCCATGGGCTTCCCGCCCAATGAGCTTTTGATGTTCCGGTGGCCCTTCCCCATCGTGGTGGCCTTCGTGGCGTCGGGCGCGCTGCTCCTCGTCCCCGACCTTCAGATCCTGGCCTGGAACGGCCTCGTGGTGACGCTCTTCCTGTTTCTCCTCCAGGGCCTGTCGGTCCTGGCCTTCGCCCTCGCCCGGGTCTTTCCGAGCGCACTGATGCGGACCCTGTTCATCATGGCTTCGCTGCTCGGCCCCTGGGCCATCATGCTTTCTCTCCTCGGCCTGTTCGACCAGTGGTTCGACTTCCGGGCCCGTTTCACAAATCCAGATCCCGCGGCTCCGCCCGCGAGCTAACCTTCGCTAAATTCTCTTTTGAGGTAACAACAGCAATGGAAGTCATTCTTCGTGAGGATTGGCAGTCCCTCGGCCGTCGCGGCGATGTCGTGAACGTGACCGACGGGTATGCCCGGAATTTCCTTCTCCCCAAGGGCAAGGCCCTCGCGGTCACCCCCCAGAACAAGGCGCGCATCGAGAAAGAGCGCAAGGAAAACGCGATCAAGCTCGCCAAGGAGAAAGCGGTTTTCGAGGAGCTTGGCAAGAAGATCGACGGCATGCGCTTCGTGGTGCCGCGTCGCGTGGCCGAGGGCGACAACCTCTACGGTTCCGTGACGTCGAACGACATCGCGGATCTCCTCAAGGCCAAGGGCTTCGAGGTGGAAAAGCGCAAGGTCTCGCTCGAAGAGCCCATCAAGAAGCTGGGTGAACACACGGTGAAGGTTCGTCTCCATCCCGAAGTCGAGACCACCATCCGCCTGCTCGTGACGAAAGAAGCGTAACAACCTCATAAGGGAGGCCTCTTGCCGGAGCGCCCGGATCGAGCGTGCGCTCCCGGCCTGAAGACACGACGTCGACCATGGCGACCACGGCGTTTTCGAGTGCGGGCGCGCCCCAGGGGGCCATGGGCGAACGCTCGCTTCCCCACAACGCGGAAGCCGAGCGCACGGTTTTAGGCGCCATCCTCGTCGACAATCAGGCGTTCAACTCCGCCGCCGAGGTCCTGACCCGGGACGACTTCTACCGCGACGCTCACCGGCGGATCTTCGAAGGGATGGCCACCCTCGCGGAGAAAAGCGAGCCCATCGACCTCGTGACCCTCAAGAACGAGTTGAGCCGCACTCAAAGTCTCGATGCCGCGGGCGGCATCGCCTATCTCGCGGGCCTGGTCGAAGGTGTGCCGCGCCTCGAGAACGTGCTCACCTGGAGCCGGATCATCCGCGAAGCCTCGGTGCTGCGGAACCTCATCCACGCTTCGGCCCGGATCGCCCAGGAAGCGACGAGCGCCGAGGATTCGGCCGACGCCATTCTCGACCGGGCGGAGCAGGCGATCTTCGCCATCGCCGAGCGGAAGATCCGCGCCGGCCTCGTGCCCGTCAAGGACTTCATCAAGACGACGTTCGAGGCGATCGAGAAGCTGGCGCAGTCGAAAGACGCCATCACCGGCGTCCCCACCGGCTTCATCGACCTCGACCGGTTGACGAGCGGTTTCCAGAAGGGCGATCTCATCATCCTCGCCGCGCGCCCCGCGATGGGAAAGACGTCCTTCGCGCTCAACATCGCGCGCACCGCGGCCCAGGCGACGGCAGAGCCCGTGGCCATCTTCTCCCTCGAAATGTCCAAGGAGCAGCTGGTCAAGCGCCTCATCTTCGCGGAAGCGCGAATCGAATCGGGCCTCGTGACCCGCGGCCAGCTCCGCGACTCCGACTGGGGCAAGCTCACCACCGCCTGGGCCGATCTGCACAAGCTCCCCCTCTTCATCGACGACGCCTCGTTCCTCACTCCCCTCGAACTCCGCGCGAAGTGCCGGCGCCTCAAGGCCGAGCATGGCCTTGGTCTCGTCGTGGTCGACTACCTCCAGCTCATGGGCTCGGGGGGCCGTGTGGAAAACCGGCAGCAGGAGATCTCTTCGATCAGCCGGTCGCTCAAGGGCCTCGCCAAGGAACTCGAAGTTCCGGTCCTCGCCCTCTCGCAACTCTCCCGCGCCCCGGAGGCTCGCACCGATCGGCGTCCCCAGCTCTCCGACCTGCGCGAGTCCGGCGCCATCGAACAGGACGCGGACGTGGTCATGTTCATCTACCGGGATCACGTGTACAAGCCAACTGAAGAGAATCGCGGCTCCGCCGAGCTCATCATCGCCAAGCAGCGCAACGGCCCCACCGATACCGTCAATCTCGTCTTCCTGCGCGAGTTCACACGCTTCGAGAACCGGGCTCCCGAGGACTACTCCTCCGGCTTCGGCGGCGATTCCGGCTACTGACCGGCGCATCTTCACCATGAGCGAGCGCGACGCGACCAGGTCGCATCACCCCGCGACGGCATGGGTGGACCTGAGCGCGATCCGCGACAACTTCCGCGCGCTGCGGAATCACGCGGGCTCCCGCGGGGTCATCCCGGTCATCAAGGCGGACGCGTATGGGCACGGCGCCGTCGAGGTGGCCCGCACCCTCGAGCCCATGGGCGTCGCGATGTTCGCGGTCGCGTATATCGACGAGGCGATCGTCCTCCGGAAGGCGGGCATCGCCACGCCGATCCTCGTCCTCACCGGTTTCGCACCGGATCAATTGGGCGACGTCTTCGCCCATCGCCTCACGCCCGTGATCTCCACGCGGGAGCAGCTGATCGCACTTGAAGCGCTCCCCCTCGACGAAGACCGCAGCCGGCTCCACGTGCACATCAAGGTCGATACGGGAATGTCGCGCCTCGGCTTCCGGATCCATGAACTCGAACCCGCGATCCACCGCCTCGAGGATGTCGAGGGCGTTCGCATCGAAGGCCTCATGACCCATCTGGCCTCGGCGGACGAAGATGAAATCGCGACCGCGAAACAACTCGACCTCTTCGACGAAGCGATCATCCGTCTCGAAACGCTGGGGATTCGTCCGCGCCTGATCCACGCCGCCAACAGCGCGGGGATGGCCTGCGTTCGCGAAACCCACACCGCGGTGCGCCCCGGCCTGCTTCTCTATGGCCTCGCGCCGCGGCCTATCTCGCCCCACATCGCGGTCAGGCCCGCGATGTCGCTTCGCGCGCGCGTAGCCCTGGTGAAGACGGTCGCCGCGGGCACGCCCGTGAGCTACGGCGGCCGCTTCGTCGCCGCCACGGAGACGAGGATCGCCACGATCAACGCGGGCTACGCGGATGGCATCCCGCGGACGAATCTCATGCGCGAGAAGGGCGCACTGCGCCACGGACCCGCCGCGCTGCCCGTCGCGGGCACCGTGTGCATGGATCTCACGATGCTCGATGCCAACGGCGCGCCGGACCTCAAGCCGGGCGACGAGGTCACGGTCTTCGGGGAAGCGCCCACCGCATGGGATCTCGCGGAGTGGGCGGGGACGAACGCGTGGCAGATCCTCACGTCCGTGGGCCCGCGCGTGCCCAGGCGTTACGCCCACGGCTCCGAACCATGAATCGGAGTGCCGCCCTTCTGATCGCCTTGCTGAGCACCGTCCTGTTGCAGGGCTGCACCGAGATGATCGTGCACGAGGGAAGGACGCGGGCCAGCATCATCGTGCCTAAGGATGCGCCGGTCGAAGTCGTGCGCGCCGCGAAGGAACTCCAGACCTACCTCAAGAAGACTTCCGGGGCCGAACTTCCGATCCGCAACGAAGGTGAGGGTGGAAACGACCGGGTCGAGATCCGCATCGCGGTCAATCCGCTGGGCGTCGTTCGGGGCGGCGATCCGGCGACCCAGATCGTGCACGAGGACGGCTACGCCATCCAGAGCGGCGGCCGGATGATCACCATCATGGGCGGGTCGCCCCGGGGCACGCTTTACGGCGTCTACGATTTCATCGAACGCGTGCTGGGTGTGCGCTGGTTCATGCCGACCGAACTCGGCGAAGACATCTTGAAGACGAAGTCGATCGCGGTGCCCGAACTCACGGTGGTTCGAAATCCGGCCTTCCCATCGGTGAGCGGCTTTATCTGGGCGGGGAGTCCCGGCGCCGCGGACTGGGAACTGAGGATGAATGAGCGCATACAGCAGAACGCTGCGCTTCGCGAATGGTGGGCCAAAGAGAACGGAAAAGGCAATAACGAGTTGAGCCACGTCATGGATCGAGTGCGCCAGTTCGGCGATCGGCTTGGAGACGAGCTGGTTGTTACGGCCGAAATGGACAGTGAGGGCAAACCAAGCGGACCACTCGTTCTTGCGACGCTGAAGAATTCGACCGACTTTCGCGCTTTTCTCGAACAGCAGATCGGTACTTTTGCGGCGGAACAAAAAGGCGGCCCAAAGGTTCGCATCATAGACGATCCGCAGACGGCTATGCCGGAAGCGAAGTCAGACGGAAAAGCGCCGCAGGAACTCCTTGTCTGGATAAACGGTGACATTGTCGCTGCGGCTCCAAAGCTTGATCAGCTTCAGCGTCTGTCCGCGACTCTCAAGAATTCCGGTGCCAACAACTTCAAGAACTCGGCTTTCTACGCGAGCATAGCTTCGGTCTATCGCGAAGGCGCGGGACTGATTGTCGCTGCCGACCTTGAGAAGATCGTCACGCATGCGGTTAAGGAAGAGACAAAGAAGATGGACGGTGGCGAGCAGCGCATGGAGGGTTATAAGAAACTTGGCCTGCTCGATCTCAAGTTCTTTATTGTCGAACAGAAAGAGAAATCCGGTAAAACGCAAAGCCGCGCGGTGTTGACTTTCAACCAATCGCGCAGAGGCGTTGCTTCATGGCTCGCGCCGGCCGGACCAATGGGCGCGTTGAAGTTCATCTCGCCTGATGCGAATGTCGTGGCAGCGTTTGTCGTCAAAGAACCGACAGCGTTGGTGGATGATCTACTTGGTTTCATTGACACAACGAGGCCCGGTTTGAGGCAACAGCTCAGCCAGCTTGAATCAAAACACGGCATAAACGTTCGCAATGACATAGCCGCACCCCTGGGTGGCGAGTTTGCCTTCGCGATCGATGGCCCGGTTCTACCGACACCTTCGTGGAAAATGGTGGTCGAGGTTTACGACGCCGCGCGGTTACAGGCAACGCTCGAGCGCCTTGTTACCGAAGTTAATAAGTATGGATCAACAAACGGCAAGGGCGTTCTCGAATGGGATCGGGCCGACATTGGTGGCCGCACGTTCTACACGCTGAAGTCCGTTGGATTCGGTATGGAATTCAACTACGCGTTCGTCAACGGATATATGGTTGCTGCTCCGTCGCGGGCCCTTGTTACACAGGC
>JANNJB010000357.1:0-1834 GCA_031405615.1 Vicinamibacteria bacterium
CGGCTGTCGGGCGACCAGAAAGGAGCCCGTCCTCCTTCGGTGCCCGGGAGCGGGCGCGCGGTTGCTGCCGAAAGAGAGCGCAGCCACAAGCGTGGACCGCCGTCGCCCGCGGCCTCGTACACGATCTGTCGTCCATCGGGCGAGAGTGCGAACGAGGTCGGATCGTCGGTGGGTGGCGTCACGATGTCGACGCGCGTCTCGAGGAGGGGCTGGGCCGCAGGTCTCCAGGGGGCCCACGCGAAGATCGATGCGATCAAGGCCACGCTGAGGACTAGCACGGACATCGAGAGCGCGCGCACACGGGTTGTGCGCGCGGTCGCCGCGGCTGACACACCCCCTGGATCCGGCGCGCCCGCCTGGATCCTCGCGATCTCGATCCGCGCCTCGCCGATATCGCGAAGCCGCTCCTTTACATCGCGCTCGAGACAGCGTTCGATCAACCGCAGGAGTCGCGGCGGCGTGGCCCTGGGCAAGACGGCCCAGTTGACGTCCTGCCGCAGCACCGCGGCGAGGACGTCAGAGGTGTCCTCGCCCTTGAACAGGCGCTCGCCAGTCAGCATCTCGAAGAGCACCACCCCAAAGGCCCATATGTCGGCGCGACGATCGACAGTCTTTCCCTTCGCCTGCTCGGGACTCATATAGGCGGCGGTACCGACGATCATCCCCATCTGAGTTCCGTGACTCGTGAGAGTCGGGGACCGAGAAACATCTGGACTCGATGCGCCGGCCGGGTCCATGGCCTTCGCGAGACCGAAGTCGAGGACTTTCACGGTTCCGTCGGAACCCACCTTGATGTTCGCGGGCTTGAGATCGCGATGCACGATGCCGTGTTCGTGGGCGGCCTCGAGGCCTTCGGCGATCTGCTTCGCGATAGGCAGCGCTTCGGCGATCGGTATCGGACCGCGGGCGATGTGCGCGGAGAGATCCTCGCCTTCGACGAGTTCCATCACCAGCGCACGAACACCGCCGGATTCTTCGAGGCCGTGGATGTGCGCGATGTTCGGATGGTTGAGCGACGCGATGGTCTGCGCCTCGCGGGTGAAACGAGCGAGACGTTCGGGGTCGCTCGCGAAGGCTTCGGGCAGGACCTTGATCGCGACGTCGCGATTGAGCCTTGTGTCTCGCGCGCGATACACCTCGCCCATGCCGCCAGCGCCGATGGCGCCGATCACTTCATAAGGGCCGAGTCGCGATCCTGAAGCCAGGCTCATGAAGGCCGCAGTCTAGGAGAGATTGAGGCCGAGCCAACGAAGCGTGGTCTTTGGACTCAGGCCGGAGGCCCGCGAGCGGTCTCTCGCTCACGGGGTTCGGCGTCCTGATGACGCTCCTGAGGCTTGGGTGGATCGCAACCTGGCGCCAGCGTCCCATCATTTCGTCACGGCGTAGTTCTCGCCGTAGAACTTGCTCGTGGTCTTTGTGTGGAACTTGATCGCCTTGATCAGCGCGTACTTCGGATTCGCAAGACCAGGCAGGACTTCAAGGATCTCGTCCTCCCAGAGGAAGACCGCCATCGGAAACGACACTCATCGCGAAGCAGACCCGAGACCGCCCCCTTCGAGAATCCACGCGCGAATTCGAGGCGCATCCATGCCCCACGACTCGGTCTCGCGCAATCGCTGGTCGATGCCATTCCCCGCGAGGTGCGCGCGGAACGCGTCGCACGTGATCGCGAAACCAGGCGGAACATCAAGGCCGGCCCGGAGCAGTTCACCAAGCGCCGAGGCCCTGAACGCGACATCGGGCTCAGAAGACCCGTTCTCGCCGATCAGTCATCGAGCAACGCCTTGCCGAAAAGCGGCTTGCCGCCGAGGGACAGGTACGCGGAGGCGAATAG
>JANNJB010000358.1:0-1775 GCA_031405615.1 Vicinamibacteria bacterium
GTGGGTGGACGAACGTCGCGCGGAACGAGCGTCGCGCGAACGTCGCAGCGGTGGAGCACTGCAGAGTTTCGCAAACGTCGCGGCTGGAAACGGGGGTTCGCGCTAGGCCCCCGCCTGCGCGGGGGTGACGTGGGTGTCCAATCAGCTTGGTAGTGGGGGATGGCGCCGAACTCGGGACCGCTACCTCCGTCACCGGGGTCACTACCGCCGCAACCGGGGGCCCCTACCGAGCTGTTTGACCTCTCGTCACCCCCGCCAGGCGGGGGCCTAGCGCGAACTCCCGTTTCCAGCCGCGACGTTTGCGAAACTCTGCAGTGCTCCACCGCTGCGACGTTCGCGCGACGCTCGTTCCGCGCGACGTTCGTCCACCCACTACCAGCGCCCCCCGCTGATAACCTCCCGCGCAAGTGTTGACCGACCCTGGCTACAAGTTCTGTCCCAAGTGCGGGGATTCGCTCAGCCGGCGGCGGCTCAAAGACTTCGAGCCCGAGCGGCTCGTCTGCGGCGGCTGCAAATTCGTCATGTACCTGAATCCGAAGGTCGCGTCGGGGGCGGTGGTCGAATACAAGGGCGGGATCGTGCTGCTTCGCCGCGAGATCGACCCGCGGGCTGGTTACTGGGTTCATCCCGGGGGCTTCGTCGATCGCGGGGAGACGCTCGAGCAGGCGGCGATTCGGGAGACCCGCGAGGAAGTGGGCCTCGATATCGAGATCCTGGGTCTGCTCGGCGCATTCTCTTTCCAGGACAGCGAAGTTGTGGTGGTGACCTACGCGGCGCGCGCGACCTCTGGGGAGCCGACTGTGGGCGACGAGAGTCTCGAGGTGCGCACCTTCGACCCGGCTGGGATTCCGTGGGACCAACTCGCGTTTCCGAGCACGCGGCTTGCGCTCAACGCGTATTTGAGCCGGCTGAATCCGCGACCCGCGTCGCTCAGTCGACTCGACGCTCTTCAGGACACCCGGGCCATGGCCCTCGCGGCGAAGGACGTGCGCGCGGGGTCGGTGGTCTATCCGCAGCTCATCGAGGTCCTGCGCCGGGCCCGGCGATATCGCGAAGCCCTCGACGCCGCGGAAGAGGGGCTCGCTTTGACCCACGATCCGCTGATCGCCCGTCTTGCCGATGAGGTTGCGCATGAGATGGCCCAGGCCGATCAGGAACGATGCTGATTCGGCGCGGCGACGGGCGAGACCTTAAACTCACAGGTTAATGAGAACTCTTAAGACACTCGCCAGTTTTGCCGCCATCCTCGCCCTCGCGGCTTTCCTCCCCGCCTGCGGCACTGAGCCATCCGAGGGAACGTTGGCCACCGAAGACCTGGTCGTGGGAACCGGTTCCACCGTGGTGAGCGGGGACACAGTGACCGTGACCTACGTCGGATCGCTTGCCTCCAGCGGGACGGTCTTTGAAACGAACACCAACGGCTATACCGTCCGGATCGGCGTCGGCCTGGTCATCAAGGGCTGGGATCAGGGCATCGTCGGGATGCGCGTGGGGGGAACCCGACGTTTGACGATCCCGCCCAATCTTGCGTACGGCAGCCAGGCCAGCGACAAGATCCCGGCCAACTCGACCCTGAAGTTCGACATCGGCCTCCTCGCCATCGCCGGCAAGTAGCGCCGCCCCCACGGGCGGCCCCCTCGCTAACGCCTCTTCGGTTTCCCGTGCACGACATAATTGTCTGGATCCAGGACGTCGCCGTGCCGAAGCTCGGCTGGTTCGGCATGTTCCTCGTCGCGGTGGCGGACTCGTCTTTCGTCTCGCTGCCCGAGGTGAGC
>JANNJB010000359.1:0-2221 GCA_031405615.1 Vicinamibacteria bacterium
GCGCTCCCCGACGGGGCGAGCCCACATCAGCGTTCGGCCCCGCGGGCCACAACTACCAAGCTCCGGAGATCGCTACGTCGCGGCGTCGCGACCGGAAGCGGGAGTTCGCGCTAGCTAGGCCCCCGCTGTCGCGGGGGTGAAGAGGGGTCAAACAGCGGGGCGAGATCCCCGGTGTTCCGCGGGCGCTTCGACAGGACTGCCTTCGTGTGTGCTCAGCGACCAGCCCTACTGGTCGCGGGTGCGGCGCTTCTTGGCCGCCATGTAGCCCGGACGAACGCGAACCGTGAGTTCGGGGCGGTTCGTGACGCGCACTTCGATCTTGCGGTAGGTGTTGTCGGCGGCGCGCGTGGGCGAGTAAGCGACAAGGTAGTTGTTCTTGAGGTCTTTCGCGATCGCCTCGAAGACCTTGATCAGCTCGTTCACCTTGTTCGGAAAGAAGTAGAGGCCGCCCGTGTCCTCCGCGAGATTCTTGAGGAACCCCTTGGGCGTGTCGAAGCCCTGGATGCCCACCGCGTAGATCGAGACCTCGAGCGACTTCGCGAGTGCGGTGACCTGGTTCTTCCCGGACGAACTCGCGGTGTCGTCGCCGTCGGAGAGAAGGATCAACGCTTTCCGTCCGGGGCGAGTGCGGAGACGGTCGAGGCCGTAGTTGACGCCGTCGTAGAGCGCGGTGCCGCCCCACACCTGAATGCCGTTGATGAAGGAGTCGAGCCGATCGATATCGTCGGTGAACTCCGAACTCGACTTCACGCTCGCGTTGAACTGCACCACGAGCGCCTGATCGGTCGCTTCGAGTTTGCCCGTGAAGTAGGTCGCCGCCTCTTTCAGGAACGCGATGCTGTCCCGCATGCTCCCGGACGTATCGAGAGTGAGCGCGATCGACAGCGGAATGCGCTCCTCGCCCGTGCTGCTCGACAAATAAGTGATGTCCTGGCGAACGCCGTCCTCGAAGATCTGGATGTCTTCCTTCTTGAGGTCGGCGACGAAGCGCCCCGCCTTGTCGAAGATCATGACGGGAACGGAGACGATCTCGACCTCGGCGCCGATGACGATGGGCGGACGCGGCTGCGGGTCCTGCGCCTTGAGCGCGCCGGATGACGACGCGGCGGCGGCGAGAACGATGCCGGCGAGAGCTACGACGATGGCGGACCGGCTCACGCGGTCACCGCGGGGAGGGCGGGCGGCGAGGGCGGCGCTTGCGACTTCATCCGGTTGCGGAAGAAGCGTCCGGTGACGAGGGCAAACAGGATGAAACCCGCGGCGACCACGAGCGGCGCGAGGATCGCGAGGGCGACGAGGCCGAACGCGATCACGTCCTCGAGAACCGAAAGGATGGGGGCAGCCACACCCGCGGTGAGCGGCGAGAGCACGCCGCGCAAAGTGGTCTTGGCGGCGTGGGGCACGAGAGAAGCAGGAGCCCCCACCATGACCCCAAGGGCCAGGGCCACGATCGGGTCGTCCACCGTCCACAGCACCGAGGCCGCGAGAACGATGCCCGCCACCGGCTTCAGGAAGGTCGAAAGCGCGTCGAGCGCGTGGTCGACCACCGGAATCTTGTCGGCGATCATCTCGATGATCGTGGCGAGGACGAACACGGTGAGGGCGGTGTTCGAGCCGATGAACTGGAAGGAATCGCCGAGAGGCAGGACGCCGAGGCGGACCGACAGGCCGAGGGCGAGAAGGGGCAGCCAGGCGCGCAGACCCGCGCAGGCCGCCAGAGCAATGCCGAGAGCGATCGACTGAAGCAGGTCGACGGACATCGCCGGAAGCTCGAGTTGCGAGAGGCGGACGGACCAGTCGGTATTCCGGAGCGTGTCAGCGAAGGAGGCCAACCCCGATTGGAGCGACGAGAAGAAGTCGGACATGACCCTCGCACACTAGGGACGAGGGTCTTTCCGTGTCAAGCGTGAGCCGCAGGTTTGGGACCCTTTCTGAAGTTGGGGTTTGGCCTGAGGATGGAGCGTGGCCGGCGCTGCGGTGGGTCGCAGGCGGCCGGGGCGTTGAGCGCGAGTCGCAACAGTCCGTCATCGGGGTTTGCGCTCAACGAGCCGAGCAAGGAGGCACACGATTCCGAAGTTCGTAAGCGCAGTGCCGACGCGGGAGGCGTGGCCCAAGGCCAGGCTGCGCGCTCCCCGGCGCCGCGAGCCCACCGCAGTGTCCGGCCACGCGGGCTACCACTACCAAGCTTGCGAGATCCCTTCGTCGCCCTTCTTCGACGAGT
>JANNJB010000360.1:0-9057 GCA_031405615.1 Vicinamibacteria bacterium
GGGAAACGCGCGGCGAGTCGCGCGGCTAGTGCGAGACCAACGGCGCCCGCGCCGATGATCGTGAGTGAGGTGTCGCTCATCTTGCCAGGGATGATAGGCGACCACCGGTTATCCTTCCCCGTTCATGGCGACCACCCACAAGATCGTCTGCCCGCATGACTGTCCGGACACCTGCGTGGCGACCGTAGAGGTGGAGAACGGTCGGGCGGTGAAGATCGGCGGAGATCCCGATCATCCCTTCACGCAAGGGTTCCTCTGCGCCAAGGTCAATCAATATCTCGATCGCGTCTACTCCCCGGACCGCATCCTCCATCCGCTCAAGCGGGTCGGGAAGAAGGGCGAGGGGAAGTTCGAACAGATCTCCTGGGATGAAGCGCTCGAAACGATCGCCGCGAACTTCAAACGGGTCATCGCCGAGCACGGCCCGCAGTCGATCCTCCCCTACTCATACGCCGGCAACTCCGGGATGATCCACTACGGAAGTCTCGATCGTCGCTTCTTCGCGACGCTGGGCGCCTCGGAGCTGGAACGGACCATCTGCGCGTCGGCGGGCTTCGAAGGCTACAAGGCGGTCATGGGCGCCACCATCGGGTTCGATCCCGAGAAGGTGGAGAACGCGAAACTCATCATCGCGTGGGGCGCCAACATCATCTCGTCGAACGTTCACTTCTGGCCCTTCGTGGAGGCCGCGAAGAAGAAGGGCGCCCGCCTCATCGTCATCGATCCCTACCGGTCGAAGACCGCGGAGAAAGCGGACTGGCACATCGCCCCTTTGCCCGGCACCGATGGCGCACTGGCGTTCGCGATCATGAACGTGCTGTTCCGCGACGGTCTCACCGATGACGACTACATCGCGAAGTACACGGCCGGGGTGGAGGGCCTCAGGGAACGCGCGCGCGAATGGACGCCCCAGAAAGCGGCGGTTGAAACCGGTCTCACCGTCGAGACCATCGAGAAACTCGCCCGCGAGTACGGAAGCACGCGGCCGTCGGCGATCCGTATCAACTACGGCCTGAACCGGACGGCGGGCGGCGGCAATGCGGTTCGCATCATCACCTGCCTTCCCGCCCTCGTGGGCGACTGGCGTCACGTCGGAGGAGGAATACAGCTCTCCTCCTCGGGAACGTATCCGGCCCAGGTTGCGGCGTTGACCCGCCCCGACCTGATTCGACCGGGAACGCGGACGCTGAATATGTCGGCCTTCGGGGAAGCGCTTCGGCCAGACCTCGACCCGCCGGTCAAGGCCCTCTACGTCTACAACTCGAATCCGGCCGCGATCGCACCCGACCAGAACGCGGTGCGGCGCGGCCTCGCGCGCGAGGACCTGTTCGTCGCGGTCCACGAACTCTTCAAGACCGACACCGTGGATTGGGCGGACATCGTGCTGCCCGCCACGACCGTCCTCGAGCACACCGACATCCTGAAGTCCTACGGACACCTCTATCTCGCCATCAATCGGCCGGCGATCGAGCCTCTGGGCGAGTGCCGGTCGAACACGGAAGTCTTCCGAGAGCTCGCTCGGAAGATGGGCCTCACCGATCCGAGTGTTTTCGAGAGCGACGAAACCCTCATGCAGCAGGCGTTCAACTGGTCCCACCCTCGCCTGCAGGGGATCAACATCGACCGGCTGAAACGCGAAACCACGGTGCGACTGAACGTGCCTGCGGAATGGGCGCCTTTCGCCTCGGGCGACTTCCCGACCGCTTCGGGTAAATGCGAGTTCTATTCGGAAGCCGAGAAGGCCGCGGGGCGTGATCCGCTTCCGAACTACGTGCGGCCGCGAGAGGGACCGGTCAGCAACCCGAAGCTCGCGAAGACGTATCCCCTCGCTTTCATCTCGCCGCCCGCGCACCACTTCCTCAACTCGACGTTCTCCGCCCAGCCGGTGTTCATGCGTCGCGAAGGCGGCGAACCGGCCCTCACGATTCACCCCGATGACGCACGCACCCGCGGCATCGTCGATGGCCAGATGGTCCGTACTTTCAACGAACGCGGCGAGTTCCTCGCGAAGGCGAATGTTTCGGACGGGGCAAGGCCCGGTGTCGTCGTCGGCCTTTCCGTCTGGTGGGCCAAGTTATGCCCGGGCGGCCGCAACGCCAATGCGGTGACGGGTCAGGCGCTCACCGATCTCGGCAACGGCGCCACGTTCTACGATGTTCTCGTCGACGTCGCTCGCCACGACGGCGTGTCGAAGTCGGCCTGGTGAAGATCCGCGTCCTTTATTCAGCGTCGGAGCACGACGCCGACATGCTTTACGCCACGGGTTTCTTCGCCCCGGATCCCTTCCTCTGCCTGATCGCGGGCTCCCGCACCATCCTGGTGATGAGCGATCTCGAGATGGATCGAGCCAAGCGCGAATCTTTGGCCACGCACGTCTGGTCGTGGACCCAGATGGCAAAGAAAGCCGTTGCGAGCGCGGGGCCGCCCCGGGCCGAACACGTCATCGCCGCATGCCTCAAACGGCTGGGCGCAAAGAGCGCGGAGGTTCCAGCTTCGTTCCCGCTGGGTCTGGCGCGGAAACTCGAGGCGCTGAAGATTCGCCTTCAGGTCGCGCGCGAGCCCTTCTGGCCGGAACGGGAGATCAAGACCCGCGATGAGGTGAAGAAGATCGAAGCCTCTCTGCGCGCCGCCGAGGCGGGTCTGCTCGCGGGAATCGAGGCGCTGCGGTCCACGACGATCGGCCGCGACGGCTGGTTGCGAAGGGGTGGATCGAAATTCACTTCCGAGGATCTCCGCGGCGTGGTGGATTCCACGATCCTCGAACTCGGAGGCATTCCCGTGCGGACGATCTGCGCGGGCGGCGATCAGGCGGTGGACCCGCACGAGATCGGCCACGGCCCGTTACGCGCGCACTCGCCGATCGTCATGGACATCTTTCCGCGATCGCAGGCCACCGGATACTTCGGCGATCTCACCCGCACGGTGGTGCGGGGACGGGCGAGCGACAAGCTCAAGGAAGTGTACGCACTCGTTGATGAAGGCGTGCGCCTCGGGCATCGTTCCATCCACGATGGCGCGGATGGCCGGAAGATCCACCAGGACATCCTCGCGCTCTTCGATTCGCGCGGTTTCAAGACCGGCATGAAGGGCGGACGCATGCAGGGCTTCTTCCACGGCACGGGCCACGGGCTCGGCCTCGAGATCCACGAGGCGCCCTCCATCTCGCGTCGCGGCTCCATCCTGCGCGCGGGTCACGTTGTGACCGTCGAACCGGGCCTGTACTACCTCGGCCTCGGCGGTGTCCGCATCGAGGATGTGGCGCTGGTGACGAAAACGGGATCGCGAAACCTGACTCGCGTGCCGAAGTTCCTCGAGATCTGAAACCGCTTAACGGTCGGCGACCCAGTAACCGCTTCGGGTGTGGACATCACCCTTCTTTCCCCGGAGCTTCAGCTCGATCTTGTGCCACCCGGGTCGCTTGACGTTCTCCGGCGAATAGCGAAGGACATAACGCTTTCCCATGGCGTCCGCGATCGCCGCGAACGCCGTCTTCAACCGGTCCAGTGACTCCGCCTCCCAGTACCGTCCTCCGGTCGTTTCTGCGATCTGACGCAGCGCCCAGCTGCTCTCGAACTCGAGCGACCGAGTGCCCTCCGCAGGGAGCATGTGGCCGCCGAACCGAAGAGGACTCTCGCCGCCGGCGACCCGCGCCACCGGCGGCTGGAGACTCACGACGTGCACCAGGACGTTCGAACGCTCCGCGATCACTTGAACCTGCCGGCGGTCGAGCCAGCTGAGATTGTCGACGCCATCCGTGAAGAGGACGACCAGGGTTCGTCCGCTCGATTTTGGGAGAGTCATCGCGGCGTAGAGCGCGTCCATCACGGGCGTCCCGCCGCCGGCTCGGACCTTGTCGAGAGCGGTCCTGATGGCGTCCTTGTCGGTGGTCGGCGGAACGAGCCAGTCGATGGAGTCGGAGAAGGTCAGCAGTGTCGCCTCGTCCTCGGCCCTGAGCGTGGCGAGAAGCGCCTGGCTCGCCGCCTTGAGCGCTATGAGTTTTTCTCCGTCGAGGCTGTTGCTGGCGTCGAAGGCGAGAACAGCGAGGAGAGGCTGGGTATCCCGGGCGACCAGATCGAGTTGCTGCGCCACGCCGTTGTCACGCAATTCGAAGTCTGTGGCCAGAAGCCCGCTCACCGGAGCGCCCCGCTGTGAAACAAAGGCGTCGATGTAGACGTTCTCCACCGAGGCGCCGAACACCGGGGGCGCTTGCTGCGGGGCCTGAGGGAGCAACGCCCCGCCGAGGAGCCCGACGACGGCAAGTCCCCAGGAGTTCATGGCCGAAGGCCCTGACGCAGGCCGGCCAGAATCTGCTCGCCGACCGGCGTCTGGATGATGAGATAGGGCACCCATGGATCGAAATCCCTGCGACGCTGAGCCGCATCGAGCCCGGCGGCGAGAATCTCCCGGGCGGATTCGGGGTCGCCTTGAAGGAAACGAACCTGCGAGAGGGCCACCGCCGCGGGACCCGAGTCGGGTTCGATGGAGAGGGCGATCCTGTACTGCGCCTCGGCTCCGGACCATTCTCCCTTGTCCTCGAGAACGCGTCCGAGGAAGAGATGGGCCAGATAGTGGACCGGCGCCTCGCCGGCCCTCGAGAGGACCTTCTCGAAGCAGGCGCGGGCCTCATCCGCCCTCTGCAGCCGCCACCAGACGCGGCCCAGGCGCAGACGCGCCTCCGCGTGATCGGGGGAGAGGGCCAACACATCCTCGAAGGCCTGGCGGGCGGCCTCCCACAAGCCGCCTATTCTCGCCGCCTCGGCATCGCGCCGCCGTGCCGCCGAGGGAGGCAGGTCCACGGAAGCCGGCGCGGGCGGAAGAACAAAGAAGGCGCCTGTCTCCGAGGCCACCGCAAGCGCCATCTTGAGTGGGACATCTCGCGGAAGGAACCGGAGCCCGGCGCGCGCCCAGGCCTGCGACTCGTTGAAGCAATGGGACCATTGGGCCTGTTGGGCGATCGCCAGGTACAGGGGCCGCAGGAACGCACCGGCCTCGGGATCGATCAAGAGAAAAATCGCGGTGAGTTGGTCGATGATCTTCGCCTGATCTCCAATGCCGCATTGAGCCACATGCTCGCTGACCGGAGGAGAGAACTGGTCCAGGATCTCGCGATCGACGTGAAGCAGGAGCGCCGCGCGCAGGGGGAATCGTGAGAAGGCCAATCGGATGGGACAGGCCGGACACTTGCGGATCGACACCACGGCATCGCTCAGCTCCCCGGCGTGCTTGCGAATACGCGCCTCGCCCCAGCCGCCGAGCAGGGCCAGGGCCGACGCCTCCTCGCCTGAGGCGTAGAGCCTGACCATGCTGACGTAGTCCTCCGGCAAGGCCGCCACCTGCTGGGCTGCGGCGGAATGTTGGAGTGGGGGGGCGAGGCACGACACCGCGAGCACGAGGGCCGCCGCCAGCGATCCAACCGGGGAGCGGAGGGCCATGGGCATCGACGGCTCCGGTCTCAGGGAACTCCGGATTCCTGAAGGGCTTGAAGCGTCGCCTTCACGAAGGTCTCGACTTCGGGGGGCGACGATGTGAAATGCACGACGAATGTGGCGCCCGCGGGGGGTTCGGCTTCGAGGACCTTGCCGTACAGATCGCCCGGGATCCACTGACCGTTGGTGCTGCGGACGTGAAGCTTGATATTCGTGAGGGGCGGGACGATCGCTCCCGCCTTCACCGCCGCCGCCTTCGAGGACAGGGCCACGAACGACCCCTTGAACTCCTCGTCACCCACCGCTTTTCCGTCGATCACGAAATAGTCGATCGCGATCTCTTCCTTCAGGGTCAGGAGTTCGGCGCTTTGGGTCTGCAGATGCAGGTTGAAAGGTTCCCCGACGCCGCGCAGATCATGGGCGATCATCGGCTCCTTGAGACCCTTCGCCTTCACCGCCATCTGACCGCCGACACTTATGCCCGAGCCGGCCGCCAGATAGGTGGTGTCCGAGATCAGGATCTGCCCGCCAATCGTGTAGGTCTCGATGCGTGACGTGAGATTGACCGCGGTGCCGACCACGCCGTATTTGGCGCGCTGCTCCGAGCCGATGTTGCCCACGATCACTTCGCCGGTGTGCAGGGCGATGCCCATCTCGATCTCGGGAAGCTCGTTCTTCCGGTTGTATTCGTTCACCGCGTGCATGGCGAGCTGCATCTCGATGGAGCAGGCGATCGCGCGTTTCGCGTCGTCCTCACGGCCTACGGGCGCCCCGAATATCGCGAGGATGGCGTCGCCGATGAACTCGTCGATCGTGCCCTTGTGCTTCTTGATCACCTCGGTCATGGCCGCGAGGTAGTTGTTGATGATCCGGACCACCTGCTCGGGAGGCAGACGCTCGGACAGCGCCGAGAAACCGCGGAGGTCCGACATCAGGATCGTGACCGTCCGCTTGTCGCCGCCCAGACGGGCGCCGCCTGGGGACTCGAGGATCTGATCCACCACTTCGTCCGAGAGGTACCGGCCAAACGTGGCTTTGATGAGGTCGTTGCGACGCGCGAGGCCGGCGTTGAGGCGCTTCACCTGATCCTGCGCGCGTTTCAGGGCCAGCTGCGACTGAACGCGGGCAAGGCACACCGGAAAGTCGATCGGCTTCGTCACATAGTCGTTAGCGCCGAGCTTGAGGGCTTCGACGATGTCGTCGCTCTGGTCCTTGGCGGTGGCCATGATGATGGGCAGATCGGCGCGCGACTTGGTCTGCCTCACCGTTCTCAACACATCGATTCCGGAGATGCCCGGCATCATGATGTCGAGGAGGACCAGGTCGAAGGGGTCCTTCGCGAGCATGTCGAGGGCCTGCTGGCCGTCTTCGGCGACCTCGACCACGTACTTCTTGCCCTTGAGCCTTCTCGAGAGCATGTCGCGGTTCATCTCGTTGTCGTCGACCACGAGGATCCGGTCGACGCCGGGATCGGTGTTGCCGGGCAGAGGCGGGAGCGGCTGCAGGGGCTCGGGGAGCGGGGCTGTCGCGATGGCTCCGGTGATCCTGCCGTCCGCCAGCTTGACCGGTGGCAAAGGCGGCGGCGCAGCGGGACTCGCGGCGGGAAGCGCGATCTTCCCGGGCTTCAGTTCCCTGTCGATGAGTTCGAGAAGCGTTTTCGCGGCGGCGGTGATTTTCGCCAGATCGGCGAGGACCGTCTTGTCCTCCGCGTCCTCGGCCAGCATCTCCGAGTAGCCGATGATCTGGTTGATCGGCGTCTTGAGGTCGTGGCGAACCTGGGAAAGGGGGTCGGGGCCGTCGTGTCCGGGAGGTCCTTGAGGGGTCACTACGCCTTGACCGGGGGCGTGATGCCCTTGGCCGTGAGCAGCGCTTCCATCTTGCTGAGAAGTCGAGGCAACTCGACGGGTTTGGTGTCGAAATCGTCGCATCCCGCGGACATCGCGCGTTCCCGGTCGCTCGCCATGGCGTGCGCGGTGAGAGCGACCAGCGGCACACCCTTCGAAGCCTCATTCGCCTTGATCTGCTGAGCGGCCTCCCAGCCGTCGACCACGGGAAGGCTCATGTCGAGCAGGATGATGTGCGGTTTTTCCGAAACCGCCATGTCGACGCCTTGCTGGCCGTCGATGGCCATCACGACTTCGTACCCGCGTTTGGTGAGCCGCCGCGACAGCATGTCGCGGTTCATCTCGTTGTCTTCGACGAGCAGGACCTTGACCATGCGTCTATTTTCCGCCCTTCAGACGTTCCGCCGCGAATTTCTGGAGCGTGGTCCGCACACTCGGATGCGTCTTGCAGATGTCGTCGAGGATCTTCCGCTCGAGGATGAGCGCTTCAACCGAAGTCTTCGCGGTCACGGTGGCGGTGCGCGGTTTCCCGCTCAGAACCGAGATTTCTCCGAAGAACGACCCTTCGCCCATCTCCCGGACCATCTTGTTCTTGCCGTCCTTCTGACGAACGTAGGCGCGCACCACGCCGGAAGTGATGACGAAGAGGCTGGTTCCCGGATCGCCTTCGAGAATCAGGATGTCGCCCGGCACATAGGAGACGAGTTCCAGGCCCTGAATGACCGCGACCAGATCGTCTTCCGAAAAATCCGCGAAGAGCGGGCTCGAAATCCTCGGCTTGGAGGCCTGGGGAGCGGCCGCGATCGGCGTCTCGGCCAGAACCGCCTCGATCGTGTCGAGCAGGTCGTCGAACAGACCCTTCTCGGTGTCGTTCATTCCGGCGATCATGGCGGCCGCCTCGCTCATCTGAACCACCTGAGGCGCCGCGGGAGGCGCGGGAGCGAGAGCCGCAGCCGCTACGGGGGGCGGAGGAGCCGAGGCGATTTCGAACAGGGTCTTCGGCGGAGGCATGACCAGATCGTCCATCTCAACCTGTTCGTCCTCCTCGGGGGGCGGAGGCGGAGCCGCCTTCACGGCGGAGGCGGTGGAGGGCGGAGGCGGGGGAAGAGCGGCGGGCGCCTGGAAAAGGAACTCGGCAGGCTCGATCGGGGCCTCGGCGGGCCGGAGATCAAGGCCGATCTCCTCCATTTCGAACTGGTCCGAACCGCGAACGATGGCGTCGATCCCTGAACTCACCACGGGCTTGGGAGCCGACTTCTTGATGAGGGCGGCGAGCGCTTTCTGGACATCGGCACGGCCGGGCTGGATCCGCTCGATCTTCTTGAGGACCGCGATGGCGCGGGGGGCCGAGCCCTCGGCGCCGAACTCCTGAGCCAGCTTGAGCAGGATGGGAACCGCGTCCTTGCCGCGGCCGGCCTCGATGAGGACGTCCGCGAGCTGCATCCTCGTGCGGGAGTCCTTGGGCGCGTTCTTGATCTCCGCCTGGAGCTGGACAACGGCCTTGTCCCACTTCTTGGCGGCGATGAGTTGCTGGAGGCTCTGCCCCCCCGATAACCAGCTCAGCATGGATCGTCCTCGTCTTGCGTTCGTTTTGCCTGGCGGCTCGCCCCCGGTTCGCGCCGGCAGCGAGCGGATCTTAGGAAGCGCCGGGCTAGCGGGTGAACCACTCGGCTTTGGCCCGATCCGCTTCGATCAGGGCCTCGATATGGGGAAGGATGTCCTTGCCCTGAACCAGGCTCTTCATCATCTCGGAGGCCTTGGTGAGGGCGGCAGTCTCTTCCACCTGG
>JANNJB010000361.1:0-5932 GCA_031405615.1 Vicinamibacteria bacterium
ACCCTCACCGGCCCGGTGATCTCGACCTCGGTCTCGAGCGGAGCGCTCTCAAACACGAGAACGTCGCCACGTTCCGCGAGCGGCCGCGTGTCGAAGCACGCCCAGAGGTCCTCGCGGCCCCGCTGGTCGTAGGGACCGCCCTGAATCAGGGAGGGGAACATCCCGTTCTGGACCCCACCGCCTACGGTCGGGACGGGGTCGATCGGGTCGAACAGAAAACTCAAAGGCGGAGCGTTCTCAGCAGGCGGCTCAGGCCGCAGCGAACCATCGCCGTGGAGATGGAGGGTCAGGACACGCGCAGCCGGAGGAGGCCAGGCGGTCTCTTCCCGCCACAATCCTCCGTGCTGGAGGCGGCCCTGTGCGTCCGCTTGCCCGGAGCCCCCGCCCATCACGAAGATGTGAACAGGCGGTCCGCCCAGGATGCCGTTGTCCACACCCTTGAGCGTGGCATCGAACCACATGCGCCGAAGCTCGTTGAAATCGATCGCCGCCTCCGGCCCGAAGTCGACATCCCCGGCCCAGGTCCTCGCGAAGTCGTCGTAGCCATGCAACCACGGGCCGATCAACAGGCGCATCGGCGACGTGCGGCCGCGCCGAATCGCCTGGTACTTCTCCGTGGTCGCCCAGACGTGGTGGCCGTACCACGAAGTCTGAAAGAAGATCGGGATGTCGGGATACTCGTCTACGTGATCGGCCAGGCTCAGGGTCGGATGCGTCCAGTACGGAGTGCGCCGGCTCGTTGTGAGCAGATCGAAGAACCATCGCTCTTCCCTCGGGGCATGCCGCAGGAACGACTCCCCTTTGCGGAGCGGAAGACGGTCGAGCCAGGGGCGGAGACCATCGAGCTCCGTTTCGAACGCGGCGCGACGATCGGGATCGTTGGCAAGATCCGGGCCTTCGCGCGCGAGCCGGATCACGTAGGGCAGAAGGACGCCGAGTTCGAACGCGCCGGAATGGCGCAACGTGCGATGAAAGTAGTCGTAGCCGCCGTCCGAAAGAAACTGCGAGCGAAGCCCCTTCGGCCGCAAGACTGCGAGGGCTCCTTGGGTGGCGGTGCTGTAGGAGAGGCCCATGGTTCCGATGTTCCCGTCACACCAGGGCTGGGCCGCGATCCACTGCATCGTGTCGAAGCCGTCCGGTCCCTCCTGCTCGGAGAGGAAGTACCACTCCCCCTCCGACGCGAAACGCCCACGGACATCCTGCATCACCACGACATAGCCGGCCTTCGCGAAGTACTCCCCCGCCTGATTGAGAACGGCGCGGCGCTTTCCGTAAGGCGTTCGCTCCAGGAGAACCGGAAATCGACCCGACGCCGCGCTTCCACCCTGCGCCGGCCGATAGACATCGACCGACAACGCCACACCGTCGCGCATACGGACGGTGAGATCACCCTCCAGAAGGAAGTCCCCACTCATCCAATCGCCCTCGGGTGCAGCGCTTGGTGGAACGCCGCGGCGGCCGGGTCCTCCTTCGCAGGCGCGGCGAGGGCGATGAGCGGTATCGCGACGAGGGGAACCAGCGTGCTCGCGTAGGAGGGATCCCAGGTGGAGACGCCCAGACGGACCATCGCATACGAAACGACGCTCGCGACATACCCAAGGCCCATTCCCCAGAACGCGCTCGCCTCGGTGGTCCGCTTCCAATACAGGAGGAAGAACATGGCGATTGCGGGTGGGACGACGGTCGCATAGCCGAACAGCAAGAGGCTGAGAAGGGAGATTCCCGACTCGACCACGAGGAGCGAGAGGAAACCCGAGGCCACGCCGTAAGCCACGGTGGCGATGCGGTAGGCGCGCAAAGTCCCCTCGGGAGTCGCGGTTACGCGGGCCGGCATCCAGTCGCGTACGAAAAGCGTTGCGCTCGACAGGAGTATCGGACCACCGGTCGAGACGACCGCGGCGAGAATCGCGGCGACGGCCAGGCCGCCGGCCCAGGGACTCGTCTCGGTCGCGAACGTGGTGATGGTGGCGTAACCGGAGAGGCCCCTGGCCGCCCCGTAGCGCGCGAGCGTCAGCACTCCCACGAATCCGGCGAGCAGCGGCATGAGACCGCCGGCCAGTCCGGCGAAGACGAAGGTCCGGGGAAGCTGGGCTTCGTTGCGCGCCGCGGTCGAGAAGTTGGCGTAGATGGACGCGGCCGGCGTGTGGATGACCGCCGAGAAGATCATCGCGACGATGGGGCCGACCCCCTGACCTGAAAGGCTCCAGAAGGAACTCTCCTCGCGCCCTGCGAGGGCGAGCTTTTCGGCAACCCCCCGGGTCACGTCGCCCCAGCCGCCAAATGACACGACGCCGAGGACGCCGACCGTGGCCAGGCCAACAATGATCATGGCGCAATGGATGAGGTTGGTATAGGCCGCGCCCCACAATCCGCCAAACGCGGTGTAGCTGACCAGGATGACCACGGCCCAGGCCGTCGCAACGGGTACGCTGACGCCGGTGATGAAGGTCAGCATTCCCGCGGTCACGTAGACCTCGATCACATTCACGATCATGTATTCGGTCTGCACGCACAGGCTGGTGAGGGTCTGGCTGCGGCCGGAACCGAATCTCCGGGTGAAGGCTTCGCCCACGGTCTGGAGACCAAGGCGCCTGTAGGGGATCGCGAACCACAGCCCGACTACCGAGAGGGCGAGAAACGTGCTGATCGCGTACCAGATCGCGTTCCACACTCCGCCGTTGATCACGTCGCCCGCGACCCCGTAGATGCCGGCCCCGCCGATGCGCGTGCCCGCGATCGCCGCCGCGAGCATGAACGTGCCCATCGATCCTCCGGCCACCGCCCAGTCGCGCGCGCTTCTCGCCCGACGACCAAGCGCGATGCCGAGCCCCGTGGTCAGGACGAGATACGCGATAACGACGGCGAGGGGGCTGATCATGCTTCCAGGTTGGCTTGGAGCATAAGCGGCGCGCGGCCGCCCATCCGGCTATTGTCCCGAAGCGGTGGCGAGAACCTCGAGTTGCTTGCGCGCGAGGGCTGCATAACGGGCGTCCTCAAGGAGGGTGTCAGCGCGGGGCGGAGTGTTCGCGCACATCTCGAGCAGACGCAGGGCCTCGCCGCGCCTCGACGGTTCATGGTCGAGGATCGCTTCGGCGAGAAAGTACCAGGTCACGGGATGGCGCGGGCCCACCGCATGCGCGCGGCGCAGGAACTGAAGCGCCTTGTCGCGCGAGACCCAGCCGGTGATGAAGGGGATCTTCGGCGCTTCCGAATGCAGGCGGCCGAGCAGGCGATATCCGGCGGCATCCTCGAACGCGGGATCGAGGTCGATCACGGTCTGCGAGAGGTCCTTGAGCTTCCCGGCGATCCCGCTTCGCGCCGCCGCGAACTTCCCGCGAACCAGCGCCCACTCTCCCCAGTGACCGGCCGTCCAAAGGTATAGCTCCGGTGTGCCCCTGACCAGGCGAAGAGCCTCGATTCGGGACATGCCCCGCACCGCCCTCGCCTGCGCCTCCAGCCGGTCGACTGCGTCCTGTCCGAGTTTTCGGCCCTCCTCGAAGATGGCCTTCTTCTCTTCGAGGCCGGCGCCGGTGTATGCGCCGCGGAAGTGCATGGCCCGCATGAGCCGCCCGAGGATCGCGATGTCGCCGGGGGCGAGGGCCAGGGCCTTTCGGTACAGGGCGATCGCGGCATCGACCTCGGCCGGGTTCGCCACCTCGTTGATGGCGCCGATCGAACGCCGCGCGAAACGGGCCTCCGCCTCCGCGAGCAACGCCGCAAATTCGGGGGCGGGCTGCGGCGAGGGCGATTCGCCGGCCGCCTGGACCGGTGTGAGCACGGGCGTCGTTGTGGCCTGGGGAACGGGCGGGACGAGCGAGTTCAGGAAGGTGGCAAGAAGGAGAACGGGAAGCATGTTCACAAGCCCGCCATCTTGTCATCCGACCCCTGATCGACCCGCGGCGTTGCGCTCCGCCCGGGTGTCTTCGGGGCTACGGCATACCGGCGAGCCAGCGCTCCATGATCTCGCGCGTCTCGACGCCGGTTCCATCCTTGAAGATTGACGGCAACTCGTCGATCCGGAACGCTCGCTTCTCCCGGGCCGACCATGCGACGAGGGCGCGAAGGCCATCACGCAGACGCTTCGCCCCGTTGGTTGCGCCACGGATCTTCTGGTCCATCTCATGGGCCATGAGACCACCGCGAGAGAACACCGTGCGCCCGGTACGGAAGTCCTCGGAATACATCGTGGATGCGGTTCTCGACAGCTCGACCAGGGGCATGCGTTTCAGGAACTCCGGCATGTCCCGCAGCGTGTTTCGGAAGCGGGCATCGACCAGGGCTTCCCGGTACGGACGGCCGGCTGGGGACAGCGGTAGCACATCGGACAGGGCGTCCGCGGCGGCGTATTGCCCGAAGCCCTCGCTCAGCCAGATGGTGTCGATCAGCGGCGCGAGTTCCCATCGGAACGGGAAGTACCCAAAGCCGGCGCAGCGCTTGGGGATCCAGGCGTGTGAGATGTGGTGGGCCACGTTGTATCGAAACGCGGCGCGTTCGCGCTCGGTCGACTTCGCGGTGGGGGCCGCGGTGGCGAGCGCTCCGAAAGTGGCGCTCTCCATGTGCTCCATGCTGAAGCCGTAGGTGTGGCGGGGCGAGAGCGGTTTGAGGTAGTCGAAAAGCAGCGTGAAGTGCGGGAACGGCGTCGTGCCGAAGTAGGCGATCAGAGCATCGAAGGCCTGGCGCGCCAGGGGCGCCATGACCTGCGCGTCCACCGGACCTTCAGCGTGAATCGCGAGAAACAGCTCCGGCGCGGTTCCGACCCGGGCTACGTGAAAGCCGGGGCCCATGAGGATCTGGGAATCGGCGAGGTTGTAGAAGTCCCTTGCGCGAACGGCGAGCGGTCCCGCGGCCGCCGGGGCTTTCGGCGCGAGGGTCGAGAAAACCGGCCAGCCCGGGCGATCCGGGGGCGCAGATATCGAGAGTTCAACGCCGCGATCCTCGAGGCCCTCAACGTACGCGAACACCGAATAGCCGAGGAGCGAGATGAAACCGTCGCGCGCGCGCGACGAATCTCCACCCGAAAGAATCGCGGACTCCATCGCGACGAGGTCGACCTCATACTCGATCACCCCGACCCTGTCCCTGGCATCCGCGCTGGCGATGGACCAGCGCGGGCCTTCTCCCCGGCGCACGGCCGCGGCCGCGCCAGATCGCGTACGAGCGGCAGTGACGGTCACGAACTGGTCGTACGGCTGCTGGCCATACCCCATGGGAATCGCGCGCGGCATGATGAGTGTGATTGGAGATGCCGGCGCGTCCTCAGGCAGAGTCAGCGTGATGCGCACCGAGCGGCTCACGCCCACCGTATCGCTTGCGGCCGGGGCCGCGGTGTACCGGACCAGGGGCTGGGCCGAGGACAGGGGAGCGGTGAGGAGGGCGAGGCCAAGAGATAGAACGCGCATCGGCAGACACTAAACTGGTGGGCCCCAGGAGTCCATTGATCATGAAGCGACCTCGAGCCCTTGCCCTTCTTTGCCTTCTTGCCCTGACCGGGCTTTCGACGACGCCCGCAGCCGGGCAAACCCCGGACGTCTCGATCCTCACCCACCGCCAGCAGGCGTCGCTGATCAAGGGCTTCATCGAGAAGCGCTTCGAGACCCTGCTGCCGCGGCTGATGCGCGAGGCCGGGATCGACATGTGGATCATCGTTTCCCGCGAATACAACGACGATCCCGTCTTCCGCTCGATGGCCCCTATGACCACCTATTCGTCACGACGTCGCACCATCCTTGTGTTCTTCCTTGAGGCTGGGGGGCCGCAGGAGACGTCAAACGCCGTGCTCAGCCCCCCAGGCCCCCGTCGCTCCTGGGCTACCTCAATAAATATTTCAATGACCGTGTGATCGAAGTCATCGACAATCTGTTGGCCGCACCGGATATCAAAGAACCCGTGAAGCTCGTTCAGCCCAAAATAGTCTACGTCTATGCTGATCCTG
>JANNJB010000362.1:0-11455 GCA_031405615.1 Vicinamibacteria bacterium
GCTTTGTTCCACTCGCGCTGGACCACGACACCACCTCGGTGCCCGCGCAGCATCGCGGGGGTGACTTGTGTGGTCTTGAACGCCCGTCGGACCGATTCGACCACTGCCGCCGCCGCCCTCAGGGGCAGGGTGTAGGGGCCCACTCCGAAAACGACCGGGCCGCTCTCGAAGTCAACGATGCGCCCGAGGAAGATATCGCCCTCAACGAGCCGGCCGCGCGTCCGTGGGTCGGCGTCGACAAAGACGCGGAACTCGCCGGTGATCAGGTCACGGCAGGAGAACTGACCCTTCGAACTGTCCGCAATGTGCCAGGCGGAGATCCATGATCGGCTCTGCGCCTCCATCCACTTGCGGGCTTTCCTGGACCCAACCTTGCTGCCCAACGGCGCCTCCGCCACCGTGAAATTCATGTCTTTCGGGAAGCGGTGAAAGAGAACCCACGCTGGAGTCAGAGAGTCCGCATCGTGTTTCTTATTGGCGCGATCGATTTCGGCGACCGGCCGGTGCGCCTGGAGAGGGCGCGGAGGCTTTTCTGCTCGCTGCTGGTGAGGTAAATCTGCGTGCGGACCAAGGGAGTCTCCACGTTGTGGAACATACATGGTGCCGGGGGGGGCGAGCGGCATGGCGAGGTGACGTGAGCTTGGTGCGGACGGCACTTCGCGGCGGGAACGGGAGTTCGCGCTAGGCCCCCGGTCTTCGCATGTCAAACGGAGTGGCTGCGCCGGGGGTGACGAGAGGTTCAACTCGCTTGGCGGTGGCTCGGGTCCCGGGGTGACGTGGGTGTCCAATCGACGGGGTAGATGGGCGGGTCGTGAAACATCCTTCGGCCGAGAATGTAACGTCCGGGGCGGCCGTCCGTATCTTCCTCGAGCACTCTGAATGACCGACTTCGAGGACCTGTATCAACGCTACGCCCGGGACGTCTACCGGTTTGCGCTCTACCTGTCGGGAAGTCACGCCCAGGCCGAGGACATTGCCTCCGAGACCTTTGTAAGGGTCTGGACGGGCCGCGACACCTTGCGGGCAGCGAGCGTCAAGGCCTACCTGTTCACGATCGCGCGGAACCTCCACTCCGATAGCAGGCGCCGCGAATCGCGAAACGTCGAACTGCCGGAGCTTCTCATCGACGCGAGTCCGGGGCCCGACATCGAGGCTCAGGACCGACAGGCGCTCGCGAACGTCCTTCGAGCCCTCCAGCTTCTTCCCGAGGTCGATCGCGCGGCCCTGCTGATGCGCGCGCAGGACGGCCTGCCGTACGAAGAGATCGCTGCCGCGCTGCAGCTCACGGTCTCCGCGGTGAGAGTAAAGGTGCACCGCGCGCGGCTCCGTCTTTCCGAATTCCGTGACTCAAGAAACGAACGCCCAAGGAGCGACTCATGATGAAGCCAACTCGAGACGTGGTTGTGGACCTGTGGCCCCTGTATGCCTCCGGCGAGGCAAGCGCGGACACGCGGGCCCTCGTCGAAGCCTTTATCGCGGAGGATCGCGAGTTCGGGAAGAGGCTTCAGCAGCGGGAAGTCGCCGGCCTCACGCCCCCTTCCCTCGCGCTGCCGCGCGATCACGAGCGGACGACCCTGCTTCGCATCCAACGTCGGCGGGCCAGGCAGTCGATGATCGTGAACAGCCTGGCGCTGCTGGTCAGTGCCGCGATGACGGCCTACTATGTCTGGGACATCGTCCCCCGCTGGGCCGCCACATTCGCGAGCGCCGGCCTGCCCCTGCCGCCCGGAATGCAGGCTGCCGCGCAGGGGTCGGCCTGGGTCCTGCGCATGGGCGTGCTCATCGTCGTGCTCCTGGTCCCGCTCGCCCTTTTGTTCCGAAAGCGGATCAAGCTCCCGAAGTTCCTCGAGTCGGGAACCGTCCTGGCGGTCGTCACCGGAGTCGCCCTGGTGCTGGCCCAGATCTGCTGGCTGGGTCTGCTGAACGAAGCCTCGATGGCCATCGAAAGTGCCTACCGGGCCTTCAGATCGGCGAAACCGTGAGCTACCGCTAGGCCGCCGGCCAGCGAATCTGCAGGCCTTCGCCGCCTCCCTCGACCAGGCACGCCACCTCGGCCCACGTCACACCCCGCTCCTTCATCCGGCTCCTGACCTCGCCCAGCGTCGTTTCCATCCGGCGGTAGAGGTGCCTCGCCCTGACCCCGAGGATGCGCGCGATATCCGCGGTGGTCAGGTTGTCCTCGAAACGCATCCGCAGCAGCAGGACATCGTGCTCGGAGAGGCCGTTGAGCGCCGAGTCGATCGCGCGCTGAGCCAAGGCGACGCTGGTTTCGCGGGCCAGAGCGTCTTCGGGCGTATCCAGCGCCGAGGGCAGGCTGGCGAAGTCCAAAGGCTCTGAAACGACGGATGGCCTTGGCCGTCGTGCCGGCAGGCAGGACACAAGTTCATCGAGAGCCTCGCGAGATGTCGCGGGAGAATGGCTCAGCAAGACGTGCCGGATCGCTTCCTCACGGGACAGCCCGTCTCGGTAGATCAGGCGTTCGAGTGTCATCGCCAGGGGACCCTGCCGGGTGGCGCGGGCCGAGGCGCGCCACTTGCCGAACTCCTTCCGGCGGGCGTCCAGATGGAGTCGCAGGACGACGGTGCGCAGGTAGGTGCGGAACGAACAACGTCCCTCGAACCGGGCCAGAACCCGGTAGTGACTCGTGATGATCGACAGCTTCACCGCGGACACCAGGTCATCGAGTTCAGCGTCCCGCATGCGATACCGCCGGCCCACCGATCGGCACACCGCCTCGATGTCAGGCAGCGCCTCGGCGAAGAGGCGCTCCAGGTGCTCTTCGGGAACCGCATCGACGGTCTGCGGGCTCACGCGGAGTAACCAAGGCGGCGGAGACACGGCACGATTCGTAGCCTTCATGGGGATGCCCTCTTACTGAGACAGGCGCAGCCGGGGAAGGCTCGGGCTCACGGCCCCTATAATTCTTCGAAGATGACGCCTGCCGAAACGCAAGGGGCCGGTTTGCGTGGTCCCGGGGCCTCGGTTACCGAACTGCTTCAGGCGTGGCACGAGGGTTCCGAAGCAGCGAGGAACCGCGTGTTCGAAATGACCTACGCGGAACTCCGGGCGATCGCCGGCGCTTACCTTCGCCGGGAGCATCGGCTCGGCTCCATCCAGGCGACCGCACTCGTTCACGAGGCCTTCCTGCGACTCGTCGGCACGCGGGCGAGGTGGGCTGACCGTGGCCACTTCTACGGCGTGGCGGCGCAGGCCATGCGGCGGATCCTGGTCGACCATGCGCGGCGCCGACAGGCCCTCAAACGAAATGCGGTGGGACTGACCGTCAGTCTTGAAAGTGCGGGTGACCTCGAAGACCGCGGGGCTTTTGAGGCCTTGAAGCTGGACGAGGCGCTCACCGATCTTGAACGGCTCGATCCGCGGCAGGCGCGGGTGGTGGAACTCCGTTACTTCGGCGGCTTGTCCGTGGAAGACACCGCCGCCACCCTGGAGATCTCCGCCGCCACCGTGAAACGGGAGTGGGCCACGGCGCGGGCCTGGATGGCGCGCCGCGTGCATCTGGGGCGGAGCACACCCTGAGTGTTCCGAGCGCCTCGGAGCGCTGGCAGGAGGTCAAGGAGGTTCTCGCCGAAGCCCTCGATGCTGATGCCGAGAGCCGGAAGGCGCTCCTTGATGAGGTGACCTCCAGGGACCCTGACCTCGCCCGTGAGGTTCGATCCCTGCTCGGCTGGTATCGGGAATCGGCAGACCCATTGACTCCTCCGACCGCGGGACGCGGCCTGCGACTCGCGGCGGGTCATCGGCTCGGCCCGTATGAGATCGAACAGCTTCTGGACTCGGGCGGAATGGGCGAGGTTTATCGGGCGCGCGATACGCGACTCGCCCGCTCGGTTGCGCTCAAAGTCCTGGCCACGAATGGCCGGGAAGACGCCGAGACCACGCGGCGCTTCGAGCGCGAGGCAAGGACCGTGGCTTCGCTTTCGCATCCGAACATCCTCTCGATCTTTGACTACGGCCGCCACGAGGATCTCACCTACGCGGTCACCGAACTCCTCCTCGGCGAGAACCTGCGCAGCCGCCTCCGCGCGAACCCGCCGTCCATGGTGGAGGCGATGGGCCTGGCGCGCCAGATCGCGAGCGGGCTCGCCGCGGCCCACGCCCTTGGGATCGTCCATCGAGACCTCAAGCCAGAGAACGTCTTCCTGTGCACGGACGGAACCGCGAAGATTCTCGACTTCGGTCTGGCCAAGAAGACCTGGCCGCTGTCCACGGTCGGGCCGGGTGGCGCCACACCCACGCTCGAAACGAGGGCAGGACTGATCCTCGGTACCGTCGGCTACATGGCCCCTGAGCAGGTGCGCGGCCAGGCCGTGGATGCGCGGGCTGATGTCTTCGCTTTCGGTGTGATGCTGCATGAGATGCTGATCGGACGCCGGCCCTTCGACCGCGAGTCGCCCGCCGAGACGCTGGCCGCGGTGCTTCGCGACGATCTTCCGCCGTACGACCCGGCCCGGGCTCCCCCACTCCTCGCCCAACTCCTCACTCGTTGCATGGCTAAGGAGCGCGAGATGCGCTTCGCGTCGGCTCGAGAGATTCTTCGCGGCATCGACGAGCTCGAGTCAGGCGGGTTGGAACCCGCCCGGGGAATATGGACACGGCGCGCCGCGATTGCCGCCGTGGCGGCGGTAGCGATAGCGACGCTACGCTCTGCGGCAACGCCACTCGCGATGAGGGCACGGCCGGTCGATCTCGTCATCCCCGTGGGCCGGTTCCCGGCCGATCTGGTCTCTGGAGGCGGCTGCATCTGGGTCGCCAACCGCGAGTCGAACAGCCTCACTCGGATCCGCACAAGCGACGGAATGGTGACCGGGACATTCCCCGTCGGCGACTGGCCGATGGCGCTCGCCTGGGACGGAAACTTCGTCTGGGTCTCGAACCACAAATGGCTGCCCGGCGACTACTCCACCGTGATGAAGGTCGACCCGACGGATGGGCGTGTGGTCGGCACCTACCACGTTCCCGGCCAACCGATGTACCTCGTGGCTGACGCCAGTTTCCTCTGGGTCGCTGAAACCTGGCCCACGTACATGCTGCGCAAGCTCCGCCTCTCGGACGGCGCGGAAGTCGCTGCGTTCACCGCTGGGGGGGCGCCGCGACAGGCGGCGACCGACGGCGAAAGCGTGTGGGTCGCCAACGGTCCCATCCAATCGGTGACGAAGCTGCGAGCGAGCGACGGCAAGGTGCTGGCCGCGCGGAGCGTGACGGGCGCGCCGAATATGGTCCAGAGGGTTGGAGAATTCGTGTGGGTGAACGACAACGCGGCCTCGGCGGCCGTGCTGAAGCTCAGAGCCGATGATCTCACTGTGGTGGCGCGGTTCGTGGTTCCTGGAAGCCTCGCGCAGACGGTGTCCGAGCGATGGTTCTTTATCGGCGAGCCCGGACACGTCGTCCAGCGAAGGACTCATGATGGCAGCGTGGTGGCCACGTGGGCGGGAGGCCCCAAGCCAACTGCGATCACTTTCGACGGAGCGAACCTGTGGACCGCCGATGCCGAGACGAACTCGGTCACGATGATCTCCGGTCGACGCCTCGTCGACGCGGACCGGGGGTAGCGGACGGCAGTTCGCGACCCGAACGGGAGTTCGCGCTAGGCCCCGGCTTTCGCCGGGGTGACGTGAGTATCTCCGAGCTGGGCAGGGGCTTCGGGGGTCAGGGCGCGAGTCGTTCTCGGATCCAACCCTCGCCCTCGCGCCGATAGCGGAGCCGGTCGTGCAGCCGAGATTTGCGGCCTTGCCAGAACTCCCAGGTATCGGGCGTCAGCCGGTAACCGCCCCAATGCGGCGGACGAGGCGGGCCGCCGCTCACCAGCGTTGTGAAGAACTGCGCGCCGAACTTCGCGGCATTCGTCACCAGCACGGTGCGTGAGGGAATCACCTGACTCTGAGGCGACGCCCACGCGCCGATGCGTGAATCGAGCGGGCGCGTCTTGAAGTATTCGTCCGACTCCTCGGCGCTCACTCTTTCGACCCGACCCTCGATGCGCACGACGCGTTCGAGTTCGACCCAGTGAAACTGGAGCGCGGCTGCAGGGTGCGCCGCGAGTTCCCGTCCCTTGCGGCTCTCGTAGTTCGTGTACCAGACGATGCCGCGTTCATCGAATCCCTTGATGAGAACCACGCGGGTCGAGGGCCGACCGTCCTCGCCCACCGTGGCGAGGGTCATCGCGTTCGGTTCCGGCAGCTGCCCATCGAGCGCTTGTTGGAACCAGAGCGCGAACTGCTTCATCGGATCGGAGTCCGATGCGCCCTCGTTCAGTTCCGCCCGTTCGTAGCTCTTCCGCAGGTGGGCGATGTCGCTCATCCCTGGAACTCTACGCGTCGCCACGAACCGCACGCTGCCCGCGCGCGAACGCCTCCTCGTTCAGAGGAATCATGGCGCACTTCGACTTGAGGGCCTGGCGGATCGCGGCGAGGAACGTGGCGCCCGGGAACATCGAAGTCGCGGCCTGCAGCGCGCCGATCGCTACCACGTTCTTCACCACCGGACGTCCCAGATCGGCGGCGATGCGCGTGAGGGGCACGCCCACCATCTTGACCCCCGCGGGCATCGCGGGAACATCGACGATCACCGAACTGTCGTAGATGATCGTTCCGCCCTTCACCACCGTGGGGCCGAACCGGGCGAGACTCGGCGCGTTGAAGGCGACGAGGACGTGCGGCGCCGGCGACGAAGGCGACAAAACCTCGGTGCGGGCGATGTGGACGTCGGCGTACGATGTGCCGCCGCGGGATTCGGGGCCGTAACTCGGTATGTGAGTGGCGTCGAAGCCCTCGTTGATTCCGGCGCGGGCCACGAGCAATGCCGCGGTCTGGGCGCCGTCACCACCAGCACCCGCGAACTTGAGCGCAAGGTCCTCGGTCTCCCAGTGCTTCGGGAATTCTTCGCAGAAACGGGGCGCCTTGTCCGTCGACCCTTCGATCGACTGAACCAGGTACGCGGGGTCGAACACCGGGCCTTCGGGCCGCGGGTGTTCGGGAGGGTTCTCGAGGTCTTTCTTCACACCGAGCGGGAAGACCGCGGTCATCTTCTGCTTGACCCACTCCTCCGCCTCGGGCGGAGTCATCCCGAGATGAGTCGGGCACTCGGCGAGAACCTCGACGAAGGCGAAGCCGCGATTCTCCACCTGCAGGCGGAGCGCCTTGGTGATCGCCTTCTTCGCGCGGTTCCGCTGCTTGGCGTCGTAGAGGGCGACCCGCTCCACGTACACCGGGCCGTCGAGTCCGGCGATCAGTTCGGCCATCTTCAGGGGAGAGCCGAAGAATTCAGTGCGTCCTTCGGGCGTGGTGCTCGTCCGCTGGCCCATGAGGGTGGTCGGCGCGAGTTGTCCGCCGGTCATCCCGTAAATCGCGTTGTTGATGAAGATCACCGTGATCGGTATGCCCATCTGCGCGGTGCTCACGATCTCGGCGAGACCGATCGAGGCGAGGTCGCCGTCGCCCTGGTAGCTGATCACGATGGAATCCGGATTCGCGGTCTTGTGTCCGATCGCCACCGCGGGAGCGCGGCCGTGGGCGGCCTGGGTGTTGCCGACGTCGAAGTAGTAATAGAGGAAGACACTGCAGCCGACCGGTGACACCGCGACGGTGCGATCCTGGACGCCGAGTTCCTCGATCGCCTCTGCGAGGTACTTGTGGGCGAGGCCGTGGCCGCAACCCGGGCAGTAGTGGGTCGCCTGACCCTTGAGCCCTTCGCCGTGGGCATGCCGCTCGAAACGATCGTAGAAGACGTTCATGACATCACCGCCTTGCCCGGACCCGCGACATTCATGACGCGGTCCACGATCTCATTCTGCTGAGGAAGAATCCCACCGAACCGCCGCACGTGGTCGATCACGGGGGGACGCGCAACACCTAGGTAACTGATCGCGAGTCGCAGTTCGTCCTCGAGCTGGCCATTGGATGCCTCGACGACCACGATGCGTCGAACCCGGTCGAGCAGCGGAGCGAGGGCGTCGATGGGGAACGGCCAAAGTGTGATCGGCCGGAAGAGGCCTGCCTTGATCCCGCGGGCACGCAGGTCGCGCACCGCGCCTTTGGCCATGCGGCCGGGCGTGTTGCAGGCCACGAGCAGGACGTCCGCGTCGTCGGTCTCAAAGAGATCCGCGCGCTGCTCGGCCGCCTTCATCGCCTCGTACTTCGCGTTCAGGTGGATGTTGTGGGCCTCGAGATCCGGCTCACTGAGGAAGATCGAGCAGATCAGGTTCCTCCGGTGCGCGCGGTCGCCCCACACCGCCCACGAAGGCAGACCCGGCTTCACCGCGGTTTCGGGCAGGCGGACGGTGCCGGTCACCTGGCCGAGATAACCGTCGCCGAGGATCACCACGGGATTCCGGTAGCGGAACGTGATTTCGAACGCGCGCATCGTGAGATCCAGCATTTCCTGGGGGGTCGAAGGCGCCAACACCACCGCGTGGGTGTTCCCGTGACCCAAGCCCCGACAGGCGAGCTTGATGTCGGCCTGCTCAGGCCCGATGTTTCCAAGGCCGGGGCCGCCGCGCATCACATTGACGAATACCGCGGGCAGCTCGGCGCCGATCATGTAAGAAATCCCCTCGAGCATGAGGCTGAAGCCCGGCGACGAGGTGAACGTCATCGCGGGCAATCCGGCGCCGCCGCAGCCGTACATCATGTTCACTGCCGCGATCTCCGACACCGCCTGCACAAACGTGCCGTGGAGCTTCGGAAGGAGTTTCGCCATCAGCTCGGCTCCCTCCGTGGAGGGCGTGATGGGATAGCCGTAGAAGTGCCGGCAGCCGGCGAGGAGAGCGCCGATCGCGGAGGCGTAGGTCCCCTTCACCACGAGCGGCTCGACCTGCGGCAGGATGAGCGGTTCGGCGGGAATCTCGGGTGCTGGTTCGGGCGCGGCGTTTCGAGCCCCGAACAAGGCTTTTGGATCCTCGAGGACGAACTCGGCGCCGGGCTCCGCGCGCAAGCCGTAAGGCTCGGGGCAGGCCGACAGACAAAGACCACAACCGTTGCACTGATCCAGGTCGAGAGAGATGGGAGTGAGACCGGTGGCCGGGTTGATCTCCGATCCGATCGTGATGCAGTGCTTGTTGCAGGCGTCAATGCAACGGCCGCAACCCTTGCAGAACTGCGGCAGAAGATGCGGTTTCGGGCGCTCACGTACGGTGCTCATGGGTATTTGCCTCCCATGGGCGAGTGTACCGAGCGGCCTCCCGCGGTCACAGGGAAATCGTGTAGGCCATTTGACTCATGAAGCGCCAACCGCTTCCTTGTATGTTGGCTTCGCACCCGCGGGCGCCTTGTGTCCGGCCCGCGATTGGAGGAGCGATGAAAGACCCGCCTGCCAAGAGGTCGATTCCCATGCGCGTGTTGTCCGCCTGCTGCCCGGAAGCCCAGGCCGATGGGGTTCCGTGCACGGAGCTTGGCCGCAACTGCGAATCCTGCGGGCGAGCGTTCACGGAGGCCGCGGAGGCGGAGCCGGCCCCGGACACGGAAGAGAGGGACGACTCCTGGGCGGTCTGACGCCCACGCTTCTTTCTCAGGTACGCTTCGCGACATGTGCAGACGCGTGACCTGCCCGCAGTGCGGCAAGCCGACATTCGCCGGGTGCGGGGCCCACGTCGAGCAGGTGCTAGGCGACGTGCCGAAACCGGAACGCTGCCAGGGCCACGAGGCTGAGAAGTCTTCCGAGGCGACGAATCCGGCCCCGGCTTCGTGGTTCCAGAGATTGTTCGGGAAGAGATGACAACGCTCCTCTGGGGCGCGGTGGTTCTCGGGTTCGTCCTTGGCCTGCGGCACGCGCTCGATCCCGATCACGTGGTCGCGGTCTCCACCATCGTCTCCACCGAGCGGAGCTGGAAACGCTCCTCGTTGATCGGATCTTTCTGGGGACTCGGCCACGCCACCTCCCTGCTCACCCTCGGCGGCATCATCGTGGCCTTTCGGATCAACATCACCGAGGTCGCGGCCTCCCGCCTCGAGATCATCGTCTCCGTGATGCTGGTGGGCCTCGGTCTCTGCGCGATCCGTTCCGCCCGCGCCGGCTTCCGGCTGCACGCCCATCCCCACCGGCATGAAGGCGAGGAGCACGTCCACCTCCACACCCACAAACCCCACGCGCAGCCCGTGCATCAGCATTCCCACCCCCTTCGTTTCGGCCTGCGTCCCTACGCGATCGGCCTCGTCCACGGCATCGCGGGCAGCGGCGGCCTCGCCCTGCTCGTGATGGCCACGGCAAAGACCCCCGCCGCCGGATTCCTCTACATGGCGGCGCTTGCGCTTGGAGCCATGGCCGGCATGGGCCTTCTCTCCGCCCTTCTCACTTTGCCCCTGCAGGCGCTGCGCACCCGGTACGAGACGCTGCATCTGCGCTTCCAGTTCGTGTCCGGCATCGGGAGCGTCGCCCTGGGGCTGTGGCTCTTCGCCGAACACCTTCCGGAGTTCCTGTGAGCGGAGACAAGGAAGACAAGCCCCGACGGCTCATCATCGGTGTGACCGGAGCGACGGGCTCGATCTTCGCGGTCCGCATGCTCGAGGCTCTGCGCAAGACCGATGTCGAAAGCCATCTGGTCCTGAGTCGATGGGGCGCGCGCACGCTCCTTCACGAGACCGACTACACGCTCGATCAGGTTCGCTCCCTCGCCACCCACTGGTACAAGGACAACGACCAGGGAGCCCGGATTTCGAGCGGCTCGTTCGTCACTCTCGGCATGGTGATCGTGCCCTGCAGCGTGAAGACGCTGGCCGACATCGCCCATGGTCACAGCAATGAACTCGTGCACCGGGCCGCCGACGTCGTCCTCAAGGAACGCCGACGCCTTGTCCTCGCCGTCCGCGAAGCGCCTTTCACGGACATTCATCTCGAGAACATGCTGAAACTCTCGCGCATGGGGGTGGTGATCTCGCCCCCGATGCCCGCCTTCTACACGCGGCCTCGGTCGATCAACGACATCGTCGACCACACCGTCGCCCGCCTGCTCGACCTTTTCGGCATCGAACTCGAGGGCGCCCAACGCTGGACCGGAGAAATGGGAGTCGGCGCGGCCGACACTACCAAGCAAGTTGGACACTCACGTTACCCCGGCGCAGGCCGGGGCCTAGCGCGAAAAACTCCGTTAACCGTCCGCGAAACCGGCGAAACCCGCGAAACCACCGCACGCGCACCCAGAAGAAAGCGCAAATGATCCACCGCACACTGCTGCTTGTCGCTCTCCTCACCTCCCCCGCGACGCTCCTTGCCCGCCCCCTCCAGAGCGCCGACTTCTACAAAGTCCGATCGGTCGGCTCAGTCGCGTTGTCCCCCGACGGGAGCCGCGTGGCTTACGCGATCGAGAACAACGGCCCGACCGGACGCCCTTTTCGGCAGCTCCACATCGCCCCGCTCCCCTCGGGTGAGCCCGTTTTGGTGGGCGGCGAGTCCGATCGCGCGGGCAGCGCCGTGTGGTCGCCCGACGGAACCATGATCGCCTTCA
>JANNJB010000363.1:0-1816 GCA_031405615.1 Vicinamibacteria bacterium
CAAGCAGCTCGAATCGTTCGAGCGCACGGACTCGGCGGCCCTCGCGTGGGGCGCCATCCCCCTGCCGGACGTCGTGGTCGAGGCGCGCGGCACCGTCGTCTACACCTACGTTCTCGACTTCCAGAAACGCTGGGATCTCAAGCTCACGGACGGTCGCGTCGACGTCGTCGCACCCGCGCCCGAGTTCGGCGTGCCGGCCCTCGATCCCTCGACCCTCACCTTCGAGACCAAGCGGGGCTCCGTGCTCCGCGATGAGGCCGCGGTTCGGAAGGCTCTTCAGACCGGCCTTTCCGGCCTTCTCGATCAACGCGCGCGCGAGCACCTGCCCCTGGTGCGCGAAACCGGCCGGAAAGCCACCGCGGAGTTCGTGCGGAACTTCCTGGTTTCAAACTACGACGACGCGTCGAATCTCGAGGTGCGCGTGCGTTTCGTCGACGAACCGGCCGAGGCTCCTAGCTCTCCTGCGATCTCGATCGAAGGTATGCCAGGGCCGCAAGCAACGCCAAAGCGCTGAACGCCGTTATGGCGATCCCCGCAAGCGCGCTCCACGGACGGTAGGTGAAGACGACCTGATGCCGGCCTGCCGGCGCCGCGGCGGCCACAAACAGGGCATTGGCACGCTTGACCGGGACCGGGAGGCCGGACACCGTGGCGTGCCAGCCGGGGAGGAATCCCTCGAGAAGGACCACGTGACCCGGCTCGCTCAGCACGGCCTCGAGAACGATTCGATCGGAGCGCCTCTCGGCGATTCTGACTTCGGAGGTGAAGCTCGGCGATACGGCCAAAGGCGGCCCGATGTCGACCGCGACCTCCACGCGGGGATCGAAACGGGGATCGAGGAGCGCGGCCTGCGCCTGGGCGGGGGTTGCGAGGCGGGCGCCGCTCACCGCGTAGGCGCGAGGCAGCGCGCCGGAAACCCGATACACGTGGAGCGGCCTCGGTCCAACGATGGGGATGATGTGCTCCAGGGTGAGGCCGGCGATGTCCAGAGGATGGAAGTCGACGACCCGACCGACGTTTGCGGCCTGGAGCATCCTCAGGAACGCGGGCGGGCGCTGCGGACGGTTGATGTACTGAGTGAGGCCCGCCAGGGAGGCGTCGAGCAGCCCCTTCTGATCGTAGTCCCATGCGTACTCGAGTTTCCAGACCCCGCCGATCGGGGCCATCACCGCACTTCGGATGAGCAGTATGAATGTCTCAGGTGGAATGGGAGAGCGGGGGGCCAGAACCTCCGGGAGACGCTCCGGATAGAGAAGATAGGGAAAGGCGTAAAGGCGTGACGCCTCGCGGTCCTGGAGCTTTGTTACGTGCTCCGGTCGGAAGCGCGTGATCTCGCTGGGAATCGTGAAATTGGTTTCGCGATTGACGAACAGAGTCACCAGGAGTCCGACCGCAGCGGCGGGGACGGACATCGCCCGGCGCACCGAAAGCGTGGACAATCCGAGAGCGAGAAGAGACAAGGCGGACCAGAGAAGGGCCGTGGCCACTTTGGCGCTCGCGGCGGCGGCGGACGAGGGATCGGAGGGGTCGAGATACGGCGCGAGCCATCGCGACGCGTCCGACCGGATCCAGAGCGCGACAACGAACATCACCGCACACAAGCCACGAACAATCCAGCGTTCCGGAACAGAGGAAAGCGCGCGAACCCCAAACCCCGCCAGCAGGGAGGCGGCGAGGGACACGAGGAGCATGAGCTTGACCGGATAACGGAAGAGAGTCAGGGGCGGGAGAAGGGTTACGAGGACGTCGTAGACGGGTGTGAACCTTCCTAGCGCGACGGCGACCGCGAGTCCGCCTCCAATGGCCAGGAAGAGCC
>JANNJB010000364.1:0-3631 GCA_031405615.1 Vicinamibacteria bacterium
CGCCAAACCACAGGACCAATCGCCGATACGCGTGGGCGAGAGCACGAACTTCAATGCCGCTTTTATTCACGAGAGATCTGACCTCCGAACCTGCCCACCACGAACGACTGGACAACCCGGCCTTCACCTGCAAGGCGCGCCTCAACGACCGGCCGCGAAGCGGCCGCACCTACGCGCCTTGTCTGGTGCAAGGCCTTGTTGTGCGGCACGGGTCCCAGGCTCATTTTGATGACGGGTTCTCTCCGGGACCCCAGCCTGGCTTGAACCTGCGCGCTGAACGGTCCCAGATCTGTTCGCCTGAGAGGGGCCCTTTGATGCGACGCTGAAAACGGGCTGCCACGCCCTTTGCCGCTACGTGCGGACCCTCATAGCGGTCAGGCTCGATCCAGGCGATCATTTCCAGCCCAGTGTCTCGATCCACCTCGACCTTGATGTTGGAAACGACGCGAGCATAGAGCCATGGGTTGTCCCCACACACGATCCACGGACCCTCAGACCGGGCCAGATAGGGATTACGCGTTGGCTGGCGGGCGTACTCCAGTAGTTCGGCAGGCCCATGCTTAAGCGTCGCGTACAGGAACTCGACGGACGCTTCTACGTGCCGGTAGTGACGCCGCGCGCTTATCACGGCCGCGATCTTGTCAGCCACCTCTGCAGCCGAGCCGGCGGCTTCCCATGTGATGAGCCAAGCCTTCATTGGCGCTGCCCTCTAGTGTCCGCACAACACCAATTGGGTCGAGCTATCCAGGAAAAATAGGGTCGCGGAAGTCGCGACCTAGTCTGGTCCGCTCCGCAACGGTTCCTTGGGCCAAGGTTCAATTTCAGCATGGTCTTAGCCTCTGGATTGTACGGCGGACTGCTTGGAAATACGGTGACGTTCTAGTTCCGATATGAGCGCATTCATGTTGCGGCGCGACGGACGGGCGGTAGTCGTCGTTCGCGTGCCATGGTGGCCGTGATCGCGGCGGGCCTGCGGCGTAGCCGAGAAGGGACGAGGCAAGGTTCAAGAACGAACGTCAGATCGGCCGACGGATGACGGCCGTCAGCACGTTAAGAAGGCGGAGGACGATGGCGCGGGCTTCCGTGGTGTCGGGAGCCGCGACCTCGAGTTCGAGGAGGTCGAGACGGGCGAGACATTCGACCGCGGAGCCACGGGCGATCGTGTAGTGGCGGGCCCGCTCCCGCGTGGTCGAGCGTCCCGCGCCCTCGGCCACATTTAACGGCACGGAAATGGAAGCGCGGTCGAGTTGATCGGAGAGTTCGGTACGGCGGAGCGGAAACCAGCGGACTACGATGCGCCGGAAATCGACGGCGAGGCGGTACGCGTGCCCCAAGGGCAGGCTGCGCGCTCGAATCGGTGGAGGGAAGGAGTGGGAGTGGAGGGCATCGGCGTGGGTCCTTTCGAGATGAAGGCCGGGATGGCCTTCGACGCTCGTCGAACCGCTGTAGCGAGGGCTGAAGTCAAGGGCTTTAGCTTTTGCGCAGCAAACGTGCGGAGCGCAGCGGAGCACCCTTTACTTCTGTCCTCGCGGAGGCGACCATCTCACCGTCGAAGGTCTACGTCGGCCGTCGGTGGGAAGGACCTCCGGCGGCGGCGGTGACGGTCACGACCTTCGAGACGCGGCGACGCTTACGCGCACGATGGTCGATCGGCGGCGACGTTTCACGAACCGGCGAACGGGATCTACGTTCACGATCACGGGGTTCGCGGAACGTCGCGGCTGGAAACGGGAGTTCGCGCTAGGCCCCCGCTTGCGCGGGGGTGACGGACCGAAGCGAACGACCTACGGTCCGTCAGCTTCCCCCGGCGGTTGCGGGGGTGACGTGGGTGCCCAATCAGCTTGGTAGTGGGTCAAACCTCGCGGAGGAGGTGGCCTAGCTTCTTCTTCTTCGTCTCGAGGTAGCGCCTGGAGATGTCCGTGGGCGCGATCTCGATGGAGATGCGTTCGGTGATCTCCAGTCCATAGCCCTCGAGACCGACGAACTTGCGGGGATTGTTCGTCATCATGCGAAGTTTCTGGACGCCCAGTTCGGCGAGGATCTGCGCGCCGATCCCGTAGTCGCGCTGGTCGGCCTTGAAACCGAGCGATTCATTCGCCTCCACCGTGTCCTGACCCTCATCCTGCAGAGCGTACGCACGGATCTTGTGGATGAGGCCGATCCCCCGCCCTTCCTGACGCAGGTAGAGAAGCACGCCCGCGCCCTCCTTCACGATGCGTTCGAGCGCCGCGTCGAGCTGCTCTCCGCAATCGCATCGCCGGGAGCCGAAGATGTCTCCGGTGAGGCACTGCGAATGGACACGCACGAGGACCGGCCGGCCGTCGCGCACATCTCCATGAACGAGGGCGATGTGCTGCTCGCCGTCCACGACACTCTCGAAGGCGTGGATCCGGAAGGCTCCCGCTTTCGTGGGAAGGTTCGCCTCCGTGATCTTGCGCACCAGCCGTTCGTTCATCATCCGGTACTGGATCAGGTCGCGGATGGTGATCATCCTGATCTTGTGCTCGGCGCAGAAGACCTCGAGCTGGGGCACCCGCATCATCGTCCCGTCGCTCGCCATGATTTCGCAGATCACACCCGCGGGCTTGAGGCCGGCGAGGCGCGCGAGATCCACTGCCGCCTCGGTCTGGCCGGCGCGAACGAGCACGCCGCCATCGCGCGCGCGGAGCGGAAACATGTGGCCGGGCCGCGCGAGATCTTCGGGCTTCGTGCTCGGATCCACCGCGACGAGGACGGTGGTCGCCCGGTCGGAGGCGGAGATTCCCGTCGTCGTCCCTTTCTTCGCCTCGATCGGCACGCAGAACGCGGTGCCGAACTTCGCCGAGTTGTCCGTATCCTGGACCATCAGAGGGATGCGCAGCTGATCGAGGCGCTCACCGGTCAGGGGCAGGCAGATGAGACCCCGGCCATGCGTGGCCATGAAGTTGATGGTCTCGGACGTGATCTTCTCGGCGGCGATCGTGAGATCGCCCTCGTTTTCTCGGTCTTCGTCATCCACGACCACGACCATGCGGCCGGCGCGGATGTCGTCGATGGCGTCCTTTATGGGGGCGAAAGCCACGGTGGTTCCTTTGGGTTCGTTCCTGCGGAGAGCGGATGCTACTTCGGGAGGAGCTTCTCGACGTACTTTGCGATCATGTCGACTTCGACGTTCACGAGGTCGTGGACCTTGAGCCGGCCCAGCGTCGTCACTTCGAGGGTGTGCGGAATGACGGCGACCTTGACCCTGACGCCCGTGACCGCGGCGCAGGTCAGCGACACCCCTTCGAGGGCGATCGAGCCTTTCTCCACGCAGTAGCGGGCGAGATCCGCCGGCAGTTCGAAGGTGATCTCGCTCGACGACCCGGTTTCGCGAATCGTCGCGACGGTGGCCACGCCGTCGACATGGCCCTGGACGAGATGGCCGTCGAGCCGCGAGGAGAAGCGAAGCGGCCGTTCCAGGTTCACGCTCGTCCCCGGACGCAGCCGCTTATCGAAGCGGGTTCGCGCCATCGTCTCCCGCGCGAGGTCGAAGCGCATGAGGTCGCCTTCGATCTTCGTCGCGGAGAGGCAGCAGCCGTTCACGGCTACCGAGCCGCCGATCGCCAGATCCTCGAGCGACCTGCCCGCGCGCACGACGAGACGATGGATG
>JANNJB010000365.1:0-1710 GCA_031405615.1 Vicinamibacteria bacterium
GGCGATGCTCGGCACCCTCGCGGGGATCTCCATCGCGTTCATCTCGATGCGCCCGGCGTTCCAGATGTTCGAGGTGCCCTGGATCGCGTTGCCCGTCCTTGCGATCATCCTCCTCAGCTGGACGGCCGGGGTGCGGATGCCGGGCGGCGTCCCGGGTGGCCTCCTCGCCGTGGTCGTGGGGACCGCCATCGGCTGGATCGCGTATCTGTCCGGTGCGTGGACCGGGATGGATCCGAAGGCAGTGGGCGATTCGTTCGCCCAGTTCGGGATCCACCTGCCGATCCCCGGCACCGAGGTCCTCAGTGGTTTGAGCGAGATCCTGCCACTGCTGGTGACGGCCATCCCCCTGGGGATCTACAACTTCACCGAGGCGATGAACAACGTCGAGAGTGCCTCGGCGGCCGGCGACGACTACAACCTCCGCCACATCCTGCTCGCCGACGGCGGCGGGGCCGTGATCGGCTCATTCCTGGGCAGCCCCTTCCCGCCGGCGGTCTATATCGGCCACCCCGGCTGGAAGGCCGTCGGCGGCCGGATCGGCTACTCGCTGGCGACCGGTGTCGCCGTCGCAGTGATCTGCCTGTTCGGGTTGGTCGGCCTGTTCCTGGCTGTCATCCCGATCCAGGCCCTCGTCCCGATCCTGCTGTTCATCGGTCTCGTGATCGGGGCACAGGCGTTCACCACGACGCCCGCCCGGCACGCCCCGGCGGTCGTCCTGGCGATGCTGCCGAACATCGCCGCGTGGGCCCAGGGTCAGATCGATGGCGCGCTCGGCGCTGCCGGCACCAGCGCCGCGGAGGTTGGCTCTGGACCGCTCAACGGGGCGGGCGTGATCTACGACGGGATGGCCATCTTCGGTGGCGGTGCCGTCGTTGCCGGGTTGGTCCTTGGCGCGATCGCGGTGTTCATCATCGACCGCGAGTACAGCCGGGCGATCGTCTACGCGGTCGTCGGCGCCATCCTCGCGGTCACCGGCTTCATCCACGCCACGCAGCTCATCGTGTCCGTGGTAGATGGGGCGATCGTGTTCGGTCACCCGAACGCGGTCTTCCTCGGTTACGTGTTCGCGGCCATCGTCTTCTGGGTGGTCGCCTGGCGTGAGGGCCACGCCACGTCGGCAGACTTCCGGACCGCGCTCACCACGCCGCCCGAAGCGGAGTCCGAAATGGCCTGACCAAGCATCAGTGTTTCGGGGGATCGAGGCGCGGACGGAACCCCAGGCCGTTCGCGCCTCCCCCTTCCGGCGACGAAGGAGGTTTCGTGGCGCAACTCTTCGTGAATGGCACGCTCATGCGCGGCCTGAAGCTCAATGCCAACCTCGATGGCGCGACGTTTCTGGGCGAGTTCATGACCGCGCCGCGCTATCGGATCTATTCCATCGGGGACGTCCATCCGGGCATGTTCGAGGTGGCGGAGGGCGGGATCTCTGTCCCGGGCGAGTTGTACGACGTGCCCGACGAGGTTTGGGCCAGCGTGGAGGCCGGGGAGCCGCCGGGCCTCTATCGCGGGCCCGTGGAGCTGGCCGACGGCCGCATCGTGCCGGGCATCCTGTTCCCGCGCGAGATGGCCGAAGGCATCCATCGGGAGATCACCGAGTTCGGTGGCTGGCGGGAGTACTGGTCGACGCGCGAGGCTGGAGCCTGACTCGCCGTTGAACCCTGCGGTGTGCGCCCCGGACCATGAGTCCTGCGCCCCACAGGCTTCGACGTC
>JANNJB010000366.1:0-3996 GCA_031405615.1 Vicinamibacteria bacterium
CGGCCTCGACGAGAAGAGCCTCACCCCGCGGCAGACCCTGACCGTCACCGCGAAACGTCCGGATGGTTCGAGTTTCTCCTTCGAGGCCACCTGCCGGCTCGACACCGCGGTGGAGATCAACTACTACAAGAACGGGGGCATTCTGCAGACGGTTCTAAGGAAGATGCTGAGCTGACGCGATCGCAGACGGACAGCTCGCGCTAGGCCCCCGCCTTCGCGGGGGTGACGAGAGGTCAAACTACTTGGCGAGGGCTTCGTAGTCGCGGCTCCCGAGCCACTCCTTCACCTCGCTAAGCACCGCTCCCAGACTCGGCGCGACGAAGAGGACATCCTGCATCCGATCGTGGGCGTAGTCCTGCTCGATGACCTCTTCGAGGCGAAACGGACGCCTCTCCACCGCGTCCGAAAAGGCGTGAGGCAGTTCTCCAAACGAGGAAAGAAGCCCCGCGCCATACGCGCGAAGTCCGCGGCGTTCCTCGACCACGCCGAACTCCAGCGTGAACCAGTACAACCGCAGCAAAGCCTGGAGCTGGCGCTCGGAGGCCGAAATCGCGGCGTGACCGATAACTTCGTTCAGTCGGGCCGCATGCTGGTCGGTGAGCATCGGCGCATGGCCGATCGCCTCGTGCACCAGATCGGGCTCGGGCGTGTAATCGGGGCGCGAGCCGTGGCGCAGGTACACGGTGCAGGGCTGGCGGCGGCGCCCAAGATGGCTCAGGAAGATCCGGGCATCGAGAAGGCCGTCGGTGAGAACAAGACCAAACCCGGTCTCTTTCCGCAATCGCTCCGCGAGCGAACCCGGAAGCGGAGGCCGGGCCGCGGAGATATGGAGCCGTCGCACACCCTCGAGATAAGGAGCACAGGCATGCAGCTCATGGAGGTTCGACAAGCGGTCCATCACCGCCCGCCAGACCGCGGTTTCCTCCTCCGTGTACTGAACCTCCGGGAGCCCCGTGCCGGATTCCTCGATCGAGGCCACGAGAGCGGAAAGAGCGTTCCGGCGATCGAGGTAGACGCGATCGCCCTCACCGGGGTGTCCGGCGGGTAGAACGACGCAGGGCGTATCGAGCATTGAGGTGTTCATGTTCCTGATCTCTTGAAATGGCTGAAAAACAAAAGGCCCGCTCCTTGTGAAGAGCGGGCCCATGGACGCGGACCAGAGCGAGGACGGAACTCTAGGCCACCCGGGTCCCTCCCGGGTAGTAATAGCGGCGCGCGATGGCAGCGGTGGTCACGACGCCTCGGAGACTATCAGAGCGGGGCGGTTTTCGGGCCGGAGCGGCTATCCTGATCCCATGGCAACTTCGATCACTTTCCTCGGCGCCGCCCGGACCGTCACCGGATCCGCGTACCTCGTCGACTCCGGCCGATCCCAGGTCATGGTGGACTTTGGAATGTTCCAGGGGCGGAAAGAGATTCGGCAGCGGAACTGGGTGGACCCCGAGTTTCCAGCGCCTCATGTGGAGGCGGTGGTCCTCACCCACACCCACATCGACCATATCGGACGCATTCCCCGCCTGGTCGCGAATGGCTTCAAGGGTCCGATCTTCTGCACGCCCCCCACGATCGAGCTGGCGGAGGTGCTCCTCAAAGACGCCGCGCATCTTCAGATGGAAGACGCGGAGTATCTGAATCGCAAGGGTCTCACGAGTCACAAACCGGCGGTTCCCCTATTCGACGACAAGGATGTCGAGCGAGCGCTCAAGCTCTTCGTCTCCGTCCCGCTCGGAAAGGTCCAGGCCGCGGCCCCCGGCATCTCCTTCAGCTTCCGCGAGGCGGGCCACCTTCTCGGAGCCAGCTCGATCGATATGACGGTCGAGGAAGCGGGTCAATCGCGGCGGATCCTCTTCTCCGGAGACCTCGGCCGCTACAACGCGGTGCTCGCGAACGACCCCGCTCCCTGCCCGGACGCGGACTATGTGGTGGTGGAGAGCACCTACGGCAATCGCCAGCACCCGGTGATCTCCGTCCAGGAGCAGCTCCTGTCCGTTCTCACTCGCACCTTCGCGCGAGGCGGCATCCTCCTCATTCCCGCATTCGCGGTGGGCCGGGCCCAGCAGATGATCTGGCTCATGGACCGCATGGTCCATGAACAGAAGATGCGGCCCTTTCCGATCTACATCGACTCGCCGATGGCAGTCGACGCCACGCGGATCTACGCGCGCCACGGCGAATCGCTCAAAGACTCGCTGAGCCTCGTGGGCGGCGCCAGCGTGTTGAACAGCAAGTGGGTCCGGCTCGCGAGGTCGCGTCAGGAATCGGAGGCCCTCAACAACCTCAAGGGACCCGCCGTCATCATCTCGTCGTCGGGCATGCTCTCGGGTGGCCGCATTCTTCACCACTGCCGGGTTCGCCTGCCGCATGCGGAGAACACTCTGCTCATCACCGGCTATCAGGGAGAAGGCACTCTGGGACGCCGCCTCATCGACAAGGCGACGACGGTGCGGATCCACAAAACGGAAATCCCCGTTCTCGCCGAGGTCACCGACCTCAAGGGACTCTCCGGCCATGCCGACGTGAACGAGCTGATGCGCTGGATGTCCGAGGTGAAGACTCCGCCGCGGAAAGTCTTCGTGACTCACGGCGAAGAAGACGCCGCCCTGGCGCTCTGCGCGCGCATTGCTGAAGAACGAGGCTTCGCGACGCACGCGCCCAGGCATGTCGAGCGCGTGATGCTCGACTGACCTTCCGGCAGGGCCACCCGCGACGATGACTCTTGGGACCACCAACGCGGCGCGCCGTTTCGTGATCGCGCGCGGAGCGGTGCGTGGCGAGCATGTTCGGCTGACCGGAGCCTGGCAGGAGATGCTCGCCCGGCGGACTTACCCGGGGGCCGTGGTCTCCCTGCTCGGGGAGTGTCTCGCCGCCACGGCCCTTCTCACTTCCACGGTGAAGATGCTGCAGGACGACGGCCGCCTCAGCGTTCAGATTCAAGGCGGTGCGCCCGTCTCCCTGCTCGTGGCGGAGTGTCGCGCCGACTTCTCGATCCGGGCGATGGCGCGGCTCCAACCAAACGCCGTCTTCGACGAAACGAACGCCTTGAGCGACCTGGCCCGAGGCGCCACGTTCGCGGTCACCATCGACCCGGGCGGCGACTACGACTCTTACCAGAGCCTCGTACCCATCGAAAGCCCGTCGGTTGCGAACGCACTCAACGAGTACATGGCGCGGTCGGAGCAGATCGAATCGCACTTCGCCCTGGCCGCGAACGGCTCCGTCTGCGCGGGCCTGCTGGTCCAGAAGGTGCCGACGCTTGGGGGCCACGAGACCGGCGACGACCCGGATGCCTGGAACCGGATCAAGACGCTGGCCGAAACCCTGACCTCGGCGGAACTGGTTGAGTTGCCGGACGAACAGGTGCTGCATCGTCTCTTCAATCAGGAAGAGGTTCGGCTGTTGCCCCCCCGCGAAATCAGTTTCGTGTGCCGGTGTTCGAAGGAGCGTGTGGGCTCGGTCCTCAAGGTTCTGGGCCGGAACGAAATCACCGGACTCCTCGCGGATCGGCGAACCATCGAAGTCGACTGCGACTTCTGCGGGCTGCGCTACACGTTCACGGCTGAAGAGGCCTGGACGGCACTCACGGCTCCCGCTTAGGGCTGCGTTTCCTTGAAAGTATCGCAGCGATTCGGATCGCCGGTGGTCAAACCGCGGCGCAGCCAGAATTGCCGCTGTTCACCCGAGCCATGGGTCCAGGACTCGGGACGGATGGACCCTGCGGTCATTTCCTGAATCGCGTCGTCGCCGATCGAGGCGGCGGCACGCATGCCCTCTTCGAAATCGCCGGGCTCGATCACCTGACGATCGCGGCTCGCCCGATGGCCCCAGACTCCGGCGAAACAATCGGCCTGAAGCTCGAGCCTGACCGAGAGTGCGTTCGCCTGGGCCTCGCCGCCCTGCAAGCATGCTGCGGCTCAACCTGATCTTGAATAATCTGGTTCATTCCATTCAGAACATCATTCAGGGTAATACCTTGCTGACGCCATATCACAAGTCCGG
>JANNJB010000367.1:0-5315 GCA_031405615.1 Vicinamibacteria bacterium
CTTTGTTCTGCAGCTCCACGAAACGGACGAAGTCCTTCTTCATGGGCTTCGCGATGGCATGCCAGCCCGCCCAGGCTTCCTCGAGTTCCCGAGGATCCCGCGACTTCACGAGGATGTTCGAGAGCGCGCCGAGGTCGAGGGACTCTTCCTTGCCGTCTTTCAGCTTCCGGACGTACTTGCCCTTGCCGTAGGTCCCCTCGAGCCGGGTTTTGAGTTCCGCCACCTCGCCGCTCTCTTTGGCTCCCGCAGGCGCGGGCGTAACCAGGGCGACCTTGAGCAGTTTCAGTTTCCGCGCCACGTCGGGCGCGGTCTTAACGCCGTCGAAGGTGGCCGCCTTCTTGGCCGCGGTTACTGCGGCTTCGGTGAAACGCTGGTTCGCCTCCTGCGACAGCGCCTCCGTGTCATGCGTGATGTTCGTGGACATGACCCAGTCGGCACGGGAGGTGGCGTTTGCGAGAAGGAGCAGCTCCTTCTCAACCTTGTCGCTGAACGCTTTGGCAAAGGCGGCGGTCTTCGGTTTGATGGCCATGTCCTGAGCGGAGGAAGAGGTGGAGAGAACGAGGGCGAGCGCCCCCATGAGCAAAGCGCTTCGGGAGCGATTCATCGGGGGCCTACTTTCGGCTGGGGTTCGCCAGCATCGATTCAAGAGGGGCACGGATGGTCTCGAGGCGGGCGAGGAGCAGGGGCGCCTCGGCGGCGATCGAAGGTGAGGAGACATTCGCGCGGACGTTCTCGGCGCCGGCGTCGAGGGCGGCGCGACAAAGGGCCATCGCGGTCCGCGCATCGCTCGCGGCGTTTGGATTGCCGTGAGCGAGGGCCTGGGCGGCGGCACGCAGGACTTCCGCCGAGCGTTCGCAGGTTTCAAGCGGAACTTCGGTCGCCTGACGCATCGCCGCGGCGATCGCGGCGGAGCGCGCGGCCTTCTCTTCGTCGCTGGCCTTGGGCAGGCGGTACGCGGCGGTTACCGCGTTGTAGGCGTCGGTGTCGAGATCGATGAGTTGCCGGAGTCGGGCGCCCGCCTTTGCCGCCGAGGCTTTCGCGGCATCGAGCTTCTCGCGCTCGTCAGGAGCTCCGGTGCGGGTCTTCGGAAGACCCGCGACCATCTCGACGAGAGAGGCGGCGAGGGCGCCCGCGAGCGCTGCGGCGGAACCGCCCCCCGGTGTGGGGTCCTGGGAACCGAAACGGTCGAGGAGGTCTGTGGTTGAGAGAGAAAGTAGTTGGGTCATGAACCAATCCTGCAAAGCTGGTAGCGGTGGGACGGGATTGCCGCGTCGCCATACAAACAGACTGGCTCCTCGCAATGATGGTCATCGCTCGTCTTGAACATCAAGCCATCTTTCCCAGGATCTGCTTGGCGATGACCATCAGCTGCATGTTGGATGTGCCTTCGTAGATCTGGCCTACTTTCTGGTCGCGGTAGAACTTCTCCACCGGGTATTCCTTGGTGAAGCCATTCCCGCCGAAGATCTCGATCGCCTTGCTGGCGACGTACTCGGCGGTGCGTGAGGCGAAGAGCTTGGCCATGGCCGCTTCCTTGATGAAGGGCGCTCCGGTGTCGCGAAGGCGGGCGGCGTTGTAGGTGAGGAGCCGCGAGGCCTCGATCTGCATGGCCATGTTCGCGAGTTCGAAACTTACGCCCTGGAACTCGGAGATGACCTGGCCGAACTGCTTCCGCTCCTGGGAGTACCTGAGCGCGTGATCGTAAGCCCCCTGGGCCACGCCCACCATCTGGGCGGCGATGCCGATGCGGCCCTCATTCAGCGTCTCGATCGCGATCTTGTACCCCTTGCCGACTTCGCCGAGGACGTTCTCCTTCGGGACCTTGCAGTCTTCGAAAATCAGTTCGCAGGTGGACGAGGCGCGTATGCCGAGCTTGTCCTCCTTCTTGCCGATGGTGAATCCGGGAGTTCCCTTCTCTACGAAGAACGCGGTGATGCCCTTGTATCCCTTGCTCGGATCGGCGTTGGCGATCACGATGAAGAGTTCGGCCTCGACCGCGTTCGTGATCCACAACTTCTGGCCGGTCAGTTCGTAGTGGTCGCCCTTGTCCACCGCCTTGCAGGCGAGGGCGAAAGCATCCGACCCCGAACCCGCCTCGGAAAGCGCGTAGGCGCCCACCCACTTCGTGGCCAGTTTCGGACAGTACTTTTCCTTTTGCGCGGGCGTGCCCCAGCGGAGCAGCGCGTTGTTGAAAAGGGTGTTCTGAACGTCGACGAGAACCGCCACCGAGGCGTCAACTCGGGCGAGTTCCTCGACCACGAGAACCGACATGAAAAAGGTCGAAGCAGCGCCTCCGAAGGACTCCGGCAGTTCAATGCCCATGAGACCGAGTTCGAAGCAGGCATCGATGAGATCCCGCGGCATCTTCGCTTCCTGGTCCATCTTCGAAACAAGGGGACGGATCTTCTCGTCGGCGAAGCTTCGGACCGTCTCCTGAAAGAGCTTCTCGTCTTCGGAAAGGTCGGTGAGGGGGAGCGATCGATGATCGGCCATGGTGCGGTTGAGGTTCTCCAGTTTGATGAGCCGCCCTCGGGCGCGCGACGAGAAGGGATTATCTCAGATGTGCCGATTCCACCTGCTGGGACCTTGCAAGGTACATTGGCTGGTAATGGAGCGGGATTCCCTTTCCAAGGTCCGCGCGGAGATCGTCTCCTGCGAGAAGTGTCCAAGGCTTCGCAAGTGGTGCCAGCACGCCGCGATGGTGAAGGTCGCGCGGTACCGCCACCAGACCTACTGGGGCCGGCCCGTCCCTGGTTTCGGCGATCCGAAGGCGCGGCTCCTCATCGTGGGCCTCGCACCCGCGGCGAATGGAGGGAATCGCACCGGCCGCGTGTTCACGGGCGACCCTTCGGGCGACTTCCTCTTCCCGGCTCTTCATCGCGCCGGTTTCGCCAACCAGCCCACCGCGGTCTGGCGCGACGACGGCCTGGAGATGCGCGACGCATACATCGTCGCCGCGGTGCGGTGCGCGCCCCCCGACAACAAACCCGAGCCGATGGAAACCCTCACCTGCCGCCCGTATCTCACCCGCGACTTCCAGCTGCTCCGACCCCGCGCGGTCCTCACCCTTGGCAAGTTCGCGCTCGATGCCTTCACGGGGATGCTCAGGGCGGAAGGCGAGATCGGGCCGCGAGGATCGTTCAAGTTCGGACACGGCCTGAGCCACGACTTGCCCCCGGATCCTTCAAGCGCCGAGACAAGGAAGATCTTCATCTCGTACCATCCGTCCCAGCGCAATACCTTCACGAAGACGCTGACCCCTCCCATGCTGGACGCGGTGCTCGGCGACATCAACGATTTCCTCAAGAGGCACTGACCCCAAAATGAAGACTTCCGAAATCCGCGCGGCGATCGCCGCCCTCGCGATCGTCACCGGTCCCGCCCTGGCTCAGGAGGCAGCACCTCCTCTCGCCGCCCAAGCCCAGCCGCCGGGCCCGCCCCGCGGCCCTCGAATGATGCCGGCGTCCGAGAAGGCGAAGACCTTCGAATCGAAGTCGCTCGGAGCGACCGTGACCTATGTCGCGTACCTTCCCGCGGACTATGAAACGAGCAAGGCTTCCTATCCCGTGATCTACGCGCTGCACGGGATGTTCGAGAACTCGGCCTTCCTCGAACGTCGCGCGGTGCTTCCTCAATACGAGGCGGCAGTGAAGTCAGGGAGCGCGCCGAACGCGATCGTCGTCACCGTGGATGGCGGCAACAACCTCTTTCTCAACTCGCCCAGGGGCAAGTACCAGGACCTCGTGGCCAAGGACCTCGTCGAGCATATCGACAAGACTTATCGGACCATCGCCAAGCGTGAGGGTCGGGCGCTGCTCGGAATCTCGATGGGCGGCTACGGAGCGCTCAATATCGCTTTCTCTCAGCCCGCGGTCTTCGGCGCGGTGGCGACCCACTCGGCCATGCTGCTTTCGCAGATCCCCACCGCGGAAGCGGGGGCGCGCGGCGGCCAGATGCGCGCCTTCACGGGCGTCTTCGGTGAGCCGGTCGATGCTGTCGCGTGGAAGGCCCAGGACCCCCTCGAGCTCGCGAAGACCGCCGAGGTGAAAGGCCTGCCCGCCCTCTACCTCGATTGCGGGAGCGAAGACCGCTACGGGCTCGCCGCCGGAAACAGAATGCTTCACGACACCCTCGAGTCCCGCAAGGTCTCTCACACCTTCGGCCTCTTTCCCGGCGACCATGGTTACGAGTACGTGCACACCGTCTTCCCGAAGAGCCTGGCCTTCCTGAAAGAGAAGCTCGCGACGAAGTAGCCGCGCCGCGCCGCGGTGTTCTCTACCTCAAGTACCCAAGGGCGCGCATGCGCTCGGCGGCATCCTCGGAGAGCGGTGGAGCCGGGCCCGGCCCTCGCGTGGCCCGGAGCATCACCTCGCGGACCATCTTCTCCTTGAGGGCCATCAGGCCCGGATCGGTGGTGTCGATCAGGTTGCGCTGCTCGTCGGGATCGGCGTCAAGGTCGAAGAGTTCCGACCTGCCGGAAACCCGGTGGATCAGCTTCAGATTCCCGGCGAACACGACCGTGGTGCTGGGCCGATTGTCCGCGGGACGCGCCTTGGGATAGTCCCTTTGCGCCCAGGCCTCGCTCAGGATCCTCGGCGTCGCGTCGACCTCGCTCAGCCAGTCCATGGGCTCACCTTGAACGACGTTCCGCACCATGCGGAACACTTCGAGAAGGCCGGTCCGGCGGACCGAGCGACCCGGAGCGATGATGCCGGGCAGTCGCAGGGCCAGAGGGACATGAAGGCTCAACTCGTAGGGCATCGCGGGATGTCCTCGCAGTTTGCGCTCGTTGAAGTACTCCCCGTGATCGGCGGTCAGGATGACAAGGGTCTGATCGAGACGGCCCTTCTCCTTGAGATAACCGAGGAGACGCGCGATCTCGCCGTCGATGTAGGCGATCTCGGTGTCGTAGGCATCGATCGGCTTGCTGGGCGAAGGAACGGGCCAGGGCGGAGTACCGAGCACCACATGCGGGTCATGCGCGTCGAAATAGTTGAGGAAGAGGAAGAAGGGCTCGCGCGAGGCCTTTACGACATCGAGCGCCGCGTTCGTGACCTCGGCCAGGGAGCCACCATGCCTCAGGATAGCCGTCGCTGTCCGGCTGGACGTGGGAGCCGTGGACATGGGTTACCAGCGGCACCGGACCGGTATAGGGATCGGGCACCATGGTCTCGCAGTCGGTGCGGTTCGGGGCGCGGGGTCACGTGCTCATCGAGTTCCGGGTGGAGCGCGACGGCCGCCTGTCGGCCCTCCGGATCGTCCGGCCGTCGGGCACGCCGGCGCTCGACCGCGCGGCCGCGAACGCCCTCCTGGGC
>JANNJB010000368.1:0-2175 GCA_031405615.1 Vicinamibacteria bacterium
CGGAGCCTGATCCATGACGCAGTCGGACGTTACGAGCCCCATGCGCCTGCTGGTGGTCGACGATCACGAGGTCGTGCGACAAGGCCTCGTCGCGCTCCTCGAGCGCCGGGAGGCCTTCCAGGTGGTCGCCGAGGCCGGCACCGTCGCGGAGTCGATCGAGCAGGCCCGCCGGCACCAGCCGGACATCGTGATCATGGACGTGCGGCTCCCGGACGGCTCCGGCATCGAGGCGTGCCGCGCGATCCGGGCCGAGCTCCCGAACACGCGGGTCGTCATGCTCACGTCCTACCCGGACGAGGAGGCGGTCCTCAGCGCGATCGTCGCAGGCGCCAGCGGCTACCTGCCGGCGGCTGGTGGACGGTCGCGCCTCGTTCGGTGTCGGAATTCAGGCCTTCATGCTCGGCCTGCCCATGCATTTCGACTGGAGCTGGCTCACCGACCTCAAAGTGCGAAGCACCTCGCCCCGATTCCAGTTCTGGATCGGGTACGACTTCTAGTCCCTTCGACACCCGCAACGGAGCGCCGTCTGGTGGACTGGAGCCCTTCCTGTCGCGCAGGCTCCTGGGAGCCAAGCGTCTCCGCTAAGCCCTTCTTCAATGTTCCTTTTCGGGGCCGGCTCCCCGGAATACACCGGTTGGGGTAGAATCACGGGCTCTATTTCGGGTCCAGTACGGAGGCCACCTTGGTTTACGCAATCGTCCGCTCCGGCGGAAAACAGTACCGCGCCGAACCCGGAGCGAAGCTCCAGGTCGATCGGCTCCAGAACAATGTCGGCGACAAGATCACGTTCTCGGACGTCCTCCTCGTGAGCACCGATCAAGGCGTCTCGGCCGGGAACCCGGTTTCGGGCGCCACCGTGAGCGCCACCGTCATCTCGCAGGTCCGCGATGCCAAGGTGCGTGTCTTCAAGTTCAAGCACCGCAAGCACTACAAGAAGACGCGCGGTCACCGCCAGTACCTCACCACCGTCCGCGTCGACGGCGTGCAGGCCTAAGGAGTTCCCACAACATGGCTACTAATAAAGGCGGCGGATCGTCCCGCAACGGCCGCGATTCCAACTCACAGCGCCTCGGCGTCAAGGCCTTCGGCGGCCAGCTCGTCACCGGCGGAAGCATCATCATCCGGCAGAAGGGCACCTCTTTCCGCGCCGGAAAGAATGCGGGTCTCGCCAAGGATCACTCCGTCTTCGCGAAGGTCAGCGGCCATGTGCGCTTCGAAGACCACGGCGGCCGCGGGAAGTTCATCAGCATCGTTCCCCTCGAGGCTTAAGCGCTTTCCGAAGCGCCGCCACACCCTCTTTCGAGGGCTTGAGAGCTTCCGGTCCAGGTTCCGATCGTGTTCGTAGACCGCGTCAAGATATTCGTAAAAGGCGGTGACGGCGGTCGCGGCTGCTCCAGCTTCAGGCGGGAGACCTTCGTCCCGATGGGCGGGCCCGACGGCGGAAACGGCGGGGCCGGCGGGGACGTCATCCTGGTCGGGCAGGTGAACCAGAACACCCTGCTTCCGCTGCGATTCCACACGGAGTTCCGGGCGAAGCGCGGCGGACACGGCGGGCCCAGCAATCGAACCGGTCGCGACGCGGTGGACACTCGCATCCAGGTGCCGCTTGGAACCATCGTTCGCGAGGAAGGCACGGATGTGGTCCTCGGCGAGGTCATCGAGGACGGACAGGAACTCTTGATCGCGAAAGGCGGTCGCGGCGGTCGCGGAAACAAGAGTTACCTCTCGAACATGAACCGCGCGCCCCGAAATGCCGATCCCGGTGAAGCCGGCGAGGAACATTGGTTGTGGCTGGATTTGAAGCTCCTGGCCGACGTGGGCCTCGTGGGGCTGCCCAACGCCGGAAAGTCCACGCTTCTTTCGAAGATCTCCGCGGCCAAACCGAAGATCGCCGACTATCCCTTCACCACCCTCACTCCGGTTCTCGGCATGGCATCCTGGGACGATTTCGACTTCGTGGTCGCGGACGTGCCCGGAATCATCGAGGGCGCGTCCACCGGCGCCGGACTCGGCCTCGATTTTCTCCGCCATATCGAGCGAACACGTGTGCTGGCTCACGTGATCGACGCCTCCGGGCTCTCCGGCCGGGACGTGACGGAGGACTACGACACCATCTGTCGGGAGCTCAACGCGTTTTCGGAGAATCTTTCCAGCCGCCCGCGCGTTCTGGTGGCG
>JANNJB010000369.1:0-3160 GCA_031405615.1 Vicinamibacteria bacterium
CGAAAAGCTCGTGGAATTCATCCGCCGGATCGCCCTCGAACGAAGCGGCCTGGAGGCGGACCTTCGGATGCGCGCGACCAGATCCGCCAGCCTGCGTGAACCCATTCGCAACGACATCGAGGCCGCGGCCCAAAGCCTCGGCCTCGCGCACCTTCCGCCAAACGTCTTTGAGAGACTTGTGGGATTGTGACCGCACCCGTCTCCCTCTCTGTCGTCATACCCGCCTTCAACGAGGAGCAGCGCCTCCCGGGAACCCTCGCGACGATCCTGCCCTTCCTGCGCTCGCGCGGCGAAACGTTCGAAGTGGTAGTGGTGGACGACGGCTCCCGCGATCGCACGGCCGAAGTCGCGGGGAAATCCGGGCCGGAAGTGCGGGTTCTCAAGAACCCCGGGAACCGGGGCAAGGGATATTCGGTCCGCAACGGCATGCTGAACGCGCAGGGGGCGTGGCGTTTGATGTCCGACGCCGACCTTTCGACACCGATCGAAGAACTGGACCGGCTCAAGGCCGCCCTGACCGATGGCACGGAGATCGCGATCGCGTCGCGCGCGGTCAGAGGCGCCAACCTGGAGAAGCGCCAGTCGATCATGCGCGAGACCTCGGGCCGACTCTTCAACCGCCTGGTCCGGTGGCTCCATCTCCCCGGTATCAAGGACACCCAGTGCGGCTTCAAGCTGTTCTCGGCCGCGGCCGCGCGGGCCGCGTTCACCGAGTCCACCCTCGACGGTTTCGCCTTCGACGTCGAGGCTCTCGTCCTCGCTCGTCGTGCCGGCTTCAGGATCACCGAGGTACCCGTGACCTGGCGCAACGACGAGCAGTCACGCGTGAGTTTCGGCCGCGGCCTCGCCGCATTCGTGGATCTGTTCCGCCTGCGTTTCCGCTGAGGTGACCCGGGAGTTCAGCGCGGCGGGGGCCGCCGCACTTCCTCACGCCGGCGCAGGGACGTCACCCACTCTTCGATGCGCTGATCGAGGGCGCGCCGCTCCAGCTGGTCGCGGATTTCCGGGGCGACCCCACTGAAGGCCTCGGGGGGTGCCGCGCCCGCGAGTCTGTCGTTGAAGACCTTGCGAATCTCCGCATCGTCGACCCGAACCAGCGGGCGGAGCCTGATGTCGATGTAGCTCTTGATTGTGATCTGGACCAGGGCCTTCCGGGTCAGGGCCGGCGTCGTGAATCCGGGACCCGCCTTCTCCCTCAGCGCCAGAACCGCGGCCTCGATGGCTTCTCGCGGGGGCGGTTCGCTGAGCAGGCGCGACGCCTCCTCGTACATCATGACTTCCTCGATCGTCCGCTCCAGCGCATCCTTCTCGTCGAGTTGCAGAAGGGCTCTTGTGAGCGCCACATCCGAAAGCAGCACCGGCTTCTTGTTCACGAAAGCAAGCGTCCGTTCCACAATCGCGCCGCCCTGGACGGACGCGCCAAGGGCCAGGATCGCGCCGAGCGAAAAGGCGGCAAGGGCGGGATGCGGAAGGCGACTAGAAGGCATAGCCAACTCCAAGGTGCAGCTGTTGCAGACCCTCGCCAGGGCGACGATCGAGCTTGAAGCCCCAGTCCAGGCGCAAAGGCCCGAAGGGGCTGCGGTAGCGCAGACCGATCCCCGCCACCTCGCGCAGATCGGAGAGTTTGATCGCGGCGACGCGCCGATAGACGTTCCCGACCTCCGCGAAGACCTGGAACCCGATGGCCTTCGTGACGTCGACCCGCACCTCGAGCGCCGCCGCGACAAGCGCGTTGCCGCCCGCGGGCACAAAGACGCGGTCGAGGTTGAAGGTTCCGGGCCCCACCTCATCGGTCTTGAAGCCGCGCATCACCGAGGCTCCACCGGCGAAGAAGCGTTCCGGCAGGGGCAGCTCGACGGAGTCGCCAAACGCTCTCGAGAGGCCGAGTCGGGCGGCGCCCGCGATGACGGTTCCGGCCCGCACTTCCTCGTAGCGCGCGATGAGCGCGGAGCCCTTCACGAACGAATCGCCTCCGAGTGCGGCCGCCGACAGAAGCGTCTCCAAGGAGAAAAGGCTGCCACGCCTGGGATCGAGCGCGTCATTTCGGGTATCCCGGACGAAACCGAGTGACGGACCCGAGATCTTGCCGTCGCAAAGGGCGGGGTTGATCTCAGCGCAATCGGTGTCGACATTTGAAGTCGAGGTCTTCTGAAACGTGTACTGCACGAGGAAATTGGCCGAGCGGAAGGCGAAGATGGTCTGGGTCTGGAAACCAAGGCGGTGAAAATCGAAGGCTTCGCGGGACCTGTCGTCTTCCGCATAGAGCCTCACGTTCACAACCTGACGGCGTCCAAATGCGTAGGGCTCGGTCAAGGTAAGAAGCGCTCGCGAGCCTTTGAGGGACGAGCGAAGAAACAGCGCGGCGGTGCGGCCGAGGCCCGAGATATTGAGACGGGTCAGCTCAACGCTCGCGCGCCACCTGTCCGTTTCACCATAACCGAGGCCGGGAACGATGGTGGTGCGCGCGCCCTCTGTGACTCTGATTATGAGATCGCGCCGGTCGTCCTCCGAGGGGATTTCCCGAATCTCGACGTTGGTGAAAAGGCCGGTTCCCGACAAACCCGATTGAGTGTCGAGCAACTTCTGGTACGAGAGGAACTCCCCCTCTTTCACCCGGCTTTCCCGAAGAACGACGGTCTCTCTTGTGTCTTCGAGCCCCACCACCAGAATCCGCCCGACCTTGATGCGCGGGCCGGGCGTCACGCCAAACGTGACGGTTACGGTCGTCTGGTCGTCCGAGAAATCGGTGGCTACATCGACCCGGGCATCGATGTATCCGTCGTCGCGAAGGGAGGCGAGAAGGGCATTCCGGTCCCGGGCCAGCTCCGCGTTCCGGAGCGGCGCGCCTTCGCGTGAGAGCAGTTCGATGGCGGCGCCCTGGCTGCGGTCGGCGGGCGGCGGCGCACCTTGAAGGACCACCGAACCGATGGTGGTCAGGGAGCCCGGAATGATCTTGAAGATGACCCGGGCGCTTCCCGGCTCCCCCGATTCCTCGTGGGTCACCTTCGCTCCGGCATGGCCCTCCTGGACGAACTGCGCGAGCAAACGCTGCTTCTCATTCCCGATCTCACTGTCGATCCAGGGCCCGAGACTGAGATTCGAGCCCGGTGGAGCCTCGGCAGGCAGGCCGTTGATCTGATACTCGATTCCGGTGAGGATC
>JANNJB010000370.1:0-12489 GCA_031405615.1 Vicinamibacteria bacterium
GTGCCGGTACTGCGAGATCAAGTACGAGATCTCGGGTCGAACCATGACGGGCCTCGCCTGCCGCGTGAAGGCGGTGCCGAACTTCAAAGTGACGAAGCTGGCGCCCGAACTCAAGTACAACATCTCGGAAGCGCTGCGGAACGCCCCGCCGGTCGAACCCGCGGCGAAGTAGGCGCCCCGCTCTAAGGGGGAGACGCCTCGACCAGGCATCCGTCCTGAAGTCGAAGGATCCGATCGCTGTGAGATGCCAGGCCCTCGTTGTGAGTGGCCCAGAGGATCGCAGTGCCGCGCTCGCGCGCGACGGTGTGCAGCTCATCGAAGAGCGCCGCGGCGGTTTTCGGGTCGAGATTGCCGGTCGGTTCATCGGCGAGAAGGACCTGCGGTTCGCCGACCAGGGCCCGTGCGACCGCGACCCGCTGCTGTTCTCCACCCGAAAGTGCGTCGGGAGCATGATGAAGTCGAGACGCGAGACCGAACCTCTCGAGAAGCGCGCGGGCCGCCTCGGTGGCCTTGCCGTCGTCCACACCCCGCAGTCGCATCTTGATCGCGACATTCTCGATGGCCGTGAACTCGGGCAGGAGGTGATGGAACTGAAATACGAAACCGATGGACTCGTTGCGCAGTCGCGCCTGCGCGGTGGGGCTCACCCCGGAGAGCGAAACCCCGGACAGGATGGCTTCACCCCGGTCCGGCGTGTCCAGGGAACCAAGCACGTTGAGAAGCGTCGACTTCCCCACACCGGAAGCGCCAAGAAGCGCCACCACCTCACCGCGGGTGATGGCCACGTTCACGCCCCGTAGGACGTCGACGGGACCGGTTGGTCCACGGTAGGACTTCCACAGGTCGCGCGCCTCGAGAACAATCCCGCTCATTCGGAACGCAACCCTTCGGTCGGCAGGAGTGAAGCCGCCTTCGATGCGGGATACAGGGTCGCGACGAGGCTCACCAGGAGCGACCCCACGATCACCATACCCGCGTCCGAGGGCAGGAGCTTGAACGGCAGATAGGCGACCTGGTAGACGTCGGCGGGGATGCGGATCAGTTGGAAGCGGTCGAGAATCAGACACGCGGTCGTCCCCGTGAGGGCTCCGAGCAACGTCCCGACGAGGCCAAGGGCCGCGCCCTGCCAGACGAAGACGCGACGGATCAGCGGCCGAGTCGCGCCGAGGGACATGAGCACCGCGATGCTCCGCCGCTTTTCCGTCACCATGATGATGAGCGTTGCCACGATGTTGAGAGCGGCCACGAGCATGATGAGGCCGATGGTCAAAGCGATCGCGACCTTCTCGAGCTGGAGGGCCTCGAAGAGACTGCGGTTGGTCTCGATCCAGTCGTTGGTGACATAGCCCGCGCCGAGCGCCTCAATGATCCTGGTCTGCGCAGGATCGACCGCGTACATGTCCAGCAGTCGCGCCTCGACCATCACCGAGCCCGATCCTGAAGGCGCCAGGAGACGCTCGGCTTCGAGAAGTGCGATCCAGCCCCAGCCCGCGTCGAATTCGTAGAGTCCGGTCCTCACGATCCCGGCCACGCGAAACTTGGCCACCTGGGGCATCAGACCGAAAGGAGTGAGACGGCCGCGCGGGATCGTCAGGGTCACGATGTCGCCGGGCCCGACCGCGAGTTGGGCCGCGATCTCGCGCCCCAGCATGATGCCGGGGAAACCCTCGCCGTGGGGTGGCAGATCGCCTAGCGACCCTTCGACAACCTGCTTCGGAAGATCCGTGACCTCGCCTTCAGCCCCGCTGATCCCCTTGATCGTGGCGACCGACTGCGAGGACGGGGACGACACCAGCGCCTTGCCGTAGAAGGACGGCGCCGCGCCGGTGACTCCGGAAACCTTGCGAACACGAGCGGCCACACCGGTTGGATCGTCGAAGGGTTCGCCCCGCGACTTGAAGACCGAGACGTGAGCCGTGGCCCCGAGGATCCGCGAGCGGATCTCGCCCTGAAGGCCGGTCATGAGGCCGAGGGCAATGAAGAGCGCCATCACGCCCACCGCGATTCCGAGAACCGAGATGGAGGCGATGACGGTCAGGAAGCCCCCACCCTGTCGCTTGAGCAGGTAACGCAGGGCGATGGACAGGTCGAGGGGAATTCTCATGCGGGTCGTCCCGACGCGCCTTTGACGGCGGCGCGGCGGCGCGTTACGTTAAGCCATGTCCACTCTCAGGCGCACACTCCTGGCCGCCGCCTCACTCTCGGCTTTGATCCTTTTCGCGCGGCCCGGCGCCGCCGTGGCGCCGATGCCTGCAGTCTTCCTGAACCACTTCTTCGTGGTCATCAGCCAGGAGAGCTACGCGGCCATCCTCACCGACCCCTATCTCACCACCACGTTCGCCCCCTTCGAGAAACGCACCACCGCCCGCAACGACCAGACCTACACCGGAGCCTACTGGTATGGAAGGAAGACGTACTTCGAGGTCTTCGAGCCGCCCGCGCAGGGGCCGCTGGGAACGAGTGGAGTGGCCTTCAGCGTCGACGGTGTGGGTGAATCGGCCGCGGTGAAAGCGGCCTGGACCGAATCGCTTGGCGCAGCCGAGACTTCTCCGGTCACGAGGCGCACCGAAACCGCGGAAGCCGCCTGGTTCCACATCACCGCGGCCCGGGGTTTCGGATCCGGCCTGCGGCTCTGGTTGATGGAGTACCACAAGGACTTCCTCGCCTCCTGGTATCCCCAGTTGACGCCCGCACGGGGGACAACCCGCGCGGAGGCGCTCGACCGCTATGTCGCGAAGATCGGCCGCAGCGGGGATCGGGAGGCCGCCGTCCTGCGCGACGTCACCCGCCTCACTCTCGCCCTCGACGAAACGAGCCGCGACCGGCTGCGCAGCCACGTGTTTCCCGTGGGCTGGCGGATGTCGCGATCTTCCGGCGGCGAGCCTCCGGTCGTCTTCACCGGCCCTGACGGCATCGTCCTGGAAGTGGTGAAGGCCACGGACGCGCGACACGGAATCATCGAGGCGCGCTTTTCCGTCCAGGGCGCACCGCGACCGCACGCCGCGACTCTGGGTCAGGTCCGGCTCGAGGTCGAGCCGACCTCGGCGCGGATGAGGTTCGCGCCCTGAAGGAAACAATGTCATCTCCAGCGGATCGACACCTGACCACGCACTCCCTTCCCTTTTGCCGGGGCGAGATTGAATGAAACCTGCCGCCTCTCTGCGGCCTCGTGGCCTTCAGGACCTTGGCGCCTGACCTGACGCCAGTCGTGGGCCTGGACCAGGGCGCCGAGGCCGGCTCCCACCATCACGCCGCCGCCCACGAACGCGTAGGCGACACCAGGCGGCCCATCCGAGCACTCCGCCTCACAAAGCACGGCGTGTATGAGCAGGACGCCCGCGAGGGTCATCGCGCCGCCGACCACCGCACCCACACCGATCAGGCGTGTGGATCGCCGGACTTCGAGGGCGTCTCTATACGGGACAATGCGTTCCTCCCCGCTCGGAAGGCGCAGAATCAGGCCCACGTCGGAGGCCCCCACAAATGTCCCGCGGATCGTGGCGTCGGATACGAGGCGCAGGTGGTCGCCCCCACGGAGATCGGCGGCCCCTCGTCCGCGCGAATGCATGGCTCCCGCGAGCCCGCCCGCCACGGCGCCAAGGCCCGCCGACACCAGGGTCAGTTGGACTGCCCCGGAGTCGCCGCCCCCGATTGCCGCCGGAATACCGACCAGGAGGCCGCCGAAGGTGGCCCCAAAAGCAGCTCCCTCGAGGCCCAGACGCCGCTTCGGCGCGTCAATGACGAAGCGAACCGGCCCTGTCTCAGCGGGCGCCGGAGCGGAAGCTGCCGCCTCGGCGAGGGTACTTGGGAGAGGAGGCGCGTCGTCCGCGAGGGCGGCGCCGGCGACGGCCCTCGGAACCAGTCCGGCCAATAGTGTGGCGACAATGAAAAGGCGGGTCGTTTCTTCCATGCGCCCAATCTAGGCGCGCGCGGCCCCGGCGGTCCTTAAGGTTCGCCAGTATTCCTGCAAATCAATTCCAAACCACGACCTAGCGGCGGGACTTCTTCTTGCGCTTCCTGTCCTTCTTGGACTTCTTCGATTTGGCCTTGTCTTTCTTCCCGGCCTTCGCCTTTTTGGCGCTCTTGTCCTTCTTCGCGTCCTTCGCGTCCCTGGGCTTCGCGGCCTCGGGCTTCGCGGGCCTGGGTGCGGGTGCAGTGTCGGGAGGCGTCGGGTCTGGCTTCGCCTTCTTCGCCTTCTTCGCTTTCTTCGCTTTCTTCGCTTTCACTTTCGCCTTGGGCGGAGGCGGAGCGGCCGCCATCTGAGCCATCGCCTCTTCACCCCGCTTCATGATCTCCTCGGGCGTGAGGTCTTCCTTCTGCGAACTGATGGCCCAGACGTGGCCGAAGGGATCCCCCACCATTCCGTAGCGATCGCCCCAGAACTGGTCCGTGAGAGGCATGAGCACTTTCGCCCCCGCCGCCACCGCCTTCGCGAAGGCCGCGTCGCAGTCCTCGGACCAGAGGTGAATGTTGGCGCTCGCCCCCTTGAGCGTCTTCGGCGACTTCACCGCGCCAAAGCCGGGCATTTCGTCCGCGAGGTAAACCCGCCCGCCGCCGATCTTGAGATCCGCATGCGCGACCTGGTCCCCCATCGGCATCAGCGTCATCACCTCGGCGCCGAAGGCCGCCTTGTAGAACTCGATCGCCTTCGCGGCGCCTCGAATGCAGAGGTAGGGAACGATGCTGCTCACGCCTTCGGGAATCGCCTGGACCATGGTGGGGCCTCCTGAGAAATAGGAAGCGGATCTTAGCGCCGTCGCGAATCCGCTGCGTTCAGGGTGTTGCGGTCAGCCGTCCGAACGCCTGCCGCCTTCGGGCCGCATCTGCGGGAAGAGGATCACGTCGCGGATCGACCGCGAGTTCGTGAGCAGCATGGCCAGGCGATCGATGCCGAGACCGCAGCCGCCGGTGGGCGGCAAGCCGTGGCCGAGGGCGCGGACGTAGTCCTCATCCATCTGGTGAGCTTCGTCGTCGCCGCCCTGCCGGCTCTCGATTTGGTCGAGGAAACGGGCGCGCTGCTCGAGCGGGTCGTTGAGCTCGGAGAAACCGTTCGCGATTTCCATGCCGCACATGAACAGTTCGAACCGGTCGGCGAACTCCGGATTGTCGGCCCGCCGCTTGGCGAGGGGCGAGATCTCAACCGGGTAGTCGACCACGTAGGTTGGCTCAATGAGGCCTTCCTCGGCGAAGTCTCCAAAGAGCGACTCGATGGTCTTGCCATGCGAAAGCGTCTTATAGGCCGCCGGAGCGACGCCTTTCTTGCGGCAGGCCGCCACGAAAGCCTCGGTGGTGACGATCGCTTTCAGCTTCGCGGTGTCCTCGACCTCCGCCACGGTCACGGGTTCGGGCAACTCCCTCGAGAGAGCGGCCGCGATCGCGTCCGACATGCGAACGCGCGCGAAAGGCGTCTTGAACGAGAGGACGGTCTCGCCGAAAGTGATGTCGGTGCCGCCGGTGGCCACGATCGCGGCGTTCTCGATCAGCTCTTCGGTGATCGCCATGACGTCGCGGCAGTCGAAATAGGCCGTGTAGAACTCGAGCATCGTGAACTCGGGGTTGTGCTGCGCCGAGAGGCCCTCGTTCCGGAAGTTGCGGTTGATCTCGTAGACGCGTTCGAGACCGCCCACGCCCAGGCGCTTCAGGTACAACTCGGGGGCGATGCGAAGGAAGAGGTCGACGCCCAGCGCGTTGTGGTGCGTGACGAAAGGCCGTGCGAGAGCGCCGCCCGCGATCGGATGCATCATCGGCGTCTCGACTTCGATATAGCCGCGTTCGTCCATGAAACGCCGGATGGCCGCGACCATTTTGGACCGCGCCACGAACGTCTTGCGCACCTCGGGGTTCGCGACCATGTCGACGTAGCGCTGGCGATAACGGGTTTCGACGTCGGTCAGGCCGTGCCACTTCTCGGGAAGGGGCAGCAGCGACTTCGACAGGAACGTGAGCGAGGCGGCCTGGACGGTCAGCTCACCGGTCTTGGTACGCATGAGTTTCCCGGACACGCCGATGAAGTCCGCCATGTCGACGAGGTTCCAGACCTCGAAGGCCGGATCACCCACGCCGTCCTTGCGGACGTAGACCTGAAGGTTGGCGTCGCCGTCGGTGAGAGTCGCGAAGCCCGTCTTGCCGTGCGACCGTCGCGTGAGAACCCGGCCCGCGATGCTCACCTCGATGCCCTTCGCGGTCAGTTCCTCGGCGGTCAGGTCCCCCCATTCGCTGATGATCGCGGCGAGGCCGTGGGTGCGGGTGAACTTCGTCGGATAGACGGCGTGCCCCAGGGAGGCGAGGGCCTTCGCCTTGTCGTAACGCTCCCCCGATTCCTTCGGCCAGCCGGGAACAGGGGGCTCGGGTTCGGGCCCCGCGGGGACAGGTGTCTCGTCGGTCAACCTAATGTCCCGCAACAGAAATACAGTGCATAAGTCGGCGCCGAGGCGCCCGGAGCGCAAGGCGCCGAGGAGGCCGCATATCGAGAATATGCAACGACGAGCAACGCAGCGATCCGGGATGCATCGGCGGCGAATTATGCGCTGTACTTCTGTTGCTGGACATTAAGGCCTCGCTTCAAAAATGGTTCAGGCGGACGCGGTTTTGTCGCGATATCGCCGCTTGAGCGCGTCAAGAATACCGTTCACGAAAGACGACGAATCGGCCTCGCCATAACGCTTCGAGATCTCGATGGCTTCGTCGATGATGACCGCGGCCGGTGTCGCGTCTTCGCACTTCAGTTCATAGGCGCCAAGGCGCAGGACGTTGCGCTCGATCGCGGCCAGGCGGCCGAGCTCCCAGTTCGTCATCACGCTGGTGATGTCGGCGTCTATGCCCTCACGCTCGCGTTCGGTTCCGACGAAGAGGCGCTCCGCCATCGCCCTCACCGCGGGCGTGCCATTGCGCATCGTCCAGAAGTCCTCGATCACCCGCGCGGGCGCTTCACCCGACCACTCCCGCTGATACAACATCTGCATCGCGCAGACGCGGGCCTTGGAACGTTGGCCCACTACCTCCGCCTCCGGATGGACGAGCGGGTGGCGGTGAGCTTCTGGATGAGGAGGGCGGCGTCCACTGCCGCGGCCGCGGCTTCACGGCCCTTGTTGTGGTGGCCGGGCTTCGATCGCGCGATGGCGTGCGACGACCTCGTGACCGTGAGAACGCCGAACGCAACCGGTACGCCGGTGGTCAATGAGGCCTGCATGATGCCCCGGGCCGCCTCGCGCGCGATGTGCTCGTAGTGATCCGTCTCGCCCTTGATCACGGCGCCCAGCGCGACGATCGCGTCGTAACGGCCGGTCGCCGCAGCGATCTGAGCGATCAACGGCAGCTCGAAGGCGCCGGGGACGACCTGCACCTCGGCGGATGCGCCCACCTCCGCGGAGTACTCGAGAGCGCCGAGTGACAGGCCGGCAACCACCGCATCGTTGAACTGGGACTGGAGGATCAGGATGCGAAGGCCGGCGCCGCTTCCGGGCGCGGCGCGGCGCGGGGGAGGGGTTTTCACCTTCCCTGGAACTTCGCGGGGCGCTTCTCCAGAAACGCGCTGGTGCCCTCGGTCTTGTCGGCGGTCGAGCAAAGGACGCCGAACAGCGTGGCCTCGTGATCCTGGGCGTCCTCGAACGACATGTCGAGGCCGGCGTTCACCGCGTCGATCGTGTACTGAAGGGAGAGAGGCGCGTTCGCGATCATCTTCTTCATCAGGGCGGCGGCTTCATTCATCAGCGCGTCCTTCGCGACCACGCGGTTCACGAGGCCGATGCGCAGCGCTTCATCCGCCGCCACCATCTCACCGGAGAGCAGAATCTCGAGCGCGCGGCCGCGGCCCACCAGACGCGGCAGGCGCTGCGTGCCCGCGTAGCCGCAGATGAGACCAAGCTTCACTTCAGGGGTGCCGAGACGCGCGTTTTCGGACGCGACGCGGATGTGGCACGCGAGGGCCAGCTCGCAGCCGCCGCCGAGAGCGAAACCGTTGACCGCGGCTATGACGGGGCCACGGAATCGCTCCAGCCGGTCGAACACGCGCTGACCACGAAGCGCCAGGGCGCGGGCCTCGATGGGCGTCGCCTTCGCGAGCTCGGAGATGTCGGCGCCCGCCACGAATGCTTTCTCCCCGGATCCCGTGACGATGAGGCCCCGAACGGAAGGATCGGCGTCGAGTTCCGCGATCGCCGCATCCAGTTCGCCGATGACCAGGGCGTTGAGGGCGTTCAGCTTGTCGGGGCGGTTGACGGTGATGACGGCGATGCCGTCGTCCCGCTTCTCAATCAGGAGGGTTGAATACGACATTTCAGCAAACCTCCGACACGGCAACCGGTGTTGAGGGCTGGATCCCGGCTTCCGCCGGGATGACGGGTCCGTGGTTCATGGCTACACCAGGCCCTTCGTGGGGGTCGGCGGGTTCGTCGAATAATCGTAGAAGCCCTTGCCCGTCTTCTTGCCGTACATCCCGGCCTGCACCATCCGCTTGAGGAGGGTGGGCGGGGCGTAGCGCGCTTCCTTGAACTCGTCGAACATGATGTTCGCGATGTAGTAGGTGGTTTCGATGCCGACGAAGTCGAGGAGCGTGAACGGACCCATCGGATAACCGCAGCCGAGCTTCATGGCTTCGTCGATGTCCTGCACCGAACCCACACCCTGTTCGAGGGCCCGGATCGCGTCGACCATGTAGGGGACGAGGAGGCGGTTGACGATGAAGCCGGGCTTGTCGGTGGCGCGGACGACGGTCTTGCCGATACCCGTTCCGAATGCGCACATGGCCTCGAAGGCGGCCGGATCGGTGAGGGGCCCACGGACCACTTCCACGAGCTTCATGAGAGGCACGGGGTTGAAAAAGTGGAGACCAACAAAACGATCGGCCCGGCCTGAACCGGCGGCCATCTCGGTGATGGAGAGCGACGACGTATTGGACGCGAAGATCGTGTCTTTGCCGCACACCTTGTTGAGCGCGCCGAACGTCTCGTGCTTGAGCGCGATGTTCTCGACCACGGCCTCGATCACGACGTCGCAGGGAGCGAGCTCCTCGAGCTTGGTCGTGCCCTTGAGCCGGCCCATGATCTCGGCCTTCTTCTCAGCCGTCATCTTGCCCTTCTCGACACCCTTGCTCAGGAACTTGTCGATCGAGCCGAGGCCCTTCGCGAGCGCCGCATCGTTCACTTCGCGGACGATGACGTCATGCCCGGCTTCCGCGCATACCTGCGCGATGCCGGAACCCATCAAGCCACACCCGACTATTCCTACCGTCTTCTTGTCTGTCATGTTTTTCGTTTCTTAAGCTGGATCCCCGCTTTCGCGGGGACATTCAGTCTCTTCCCGGTTACTGAATGCTTTCAATGATCATGGCGATACCCTGGCCGCCGCCGATGCACGCGGTCGCGAGGCCATAGCGGCCCTTGCGACGGCGCAGTTCCAGAGCCACGGTGAGCAGAATGCGTGTACCCGAGGCTCCCAGGGGATGGCCCAGCGCAATCGCGCCGCCATTCACGTTGACCTTGTTCCGGTCGAGGCCGAGTTCCTTCTCGACCGCGAGGTACTGGCCGGCGAAGGCTTCGTTGACCTCGATGAGGTCGATGTCTTCAAGCTTCAAGCCGGCATCGGCGAGTGCCTTGCGCGACGCGGGAGCCGGACCGATACCCATGATGTCGGGAGAGACGCCCGCCACACCCCAGGCGACGACGCGCGCGATCGGCTTGCCGTGGCCGCGCGACTTCGAAGTCGAGAGGACCAGGGCCGCCGCGCCATCGACGATGCCGCTGGCGTTTCCCGCCGTCACCATGCCGTCCTTGCCGAAGGCCGGACGCAAGGCGCCGAGAATCTCCATGGTGGTGTCGGGACGCATGTGGTCGTCGTCCTTGATGGCCACAACGTTCTTGCCCTTCTTCACTTCGACGGCCACGATCTCTTCATCGAACACACCGCGCGCCTTCGCCGCCGCCGCGGTCTGCTGCGAACGAAGCGCGAACTCGTCCATCGCCTTGCGGTCGATGCCGTACTGGCCCGCGAGTTTGTCCGCGGTCTGGGCCATGTACAAGCCGCAATGGGAGTCGAGCAGTCCCGCCATCAGGCTGTCTTCAAGCGCCCCCTGGCCGAGCTTGAAACCGTCGCGCGCGCCGCGGATCACGTGGGGCGCCTGGGTCATGTTCTCCATGCCGCCCGCCACCGTCACCTCGGCTTCGCCAAGGAGCATGAGTTGCGAGGCGGAGATGACCGACTGGATGCCGGAGCCACAGAGGCGGTTCACGGTGAGGGCGGGAGTTTCGATGGGGATGCCGGCCTTGAGCGCCGAGTGACGCGCGCCGTACATCGCATCGGCGGAGGTCTGCATGGCGTTACCCATCACCACCTGCTCCACTTCGGAAGCGGGGACTCCCGACCGTTCGAGCGCGGCCTTGATCGCGTGGGCGCCCAGAGCGTTCGCGTTGATGTCCTTGAAATTGCCGACGTATTCGGCCATTGCCGTGCGCGCGCCGCCCAGGATGAAGATGTCTTTGGTCGCTTTGATGGTGAGGCTCCTTGAGGGGTGTTTTAGGGGCCTCATTCTACCTTGCGGCCGCTTGACGCCTTCGCGAGCGCAGGCGTAGCGTGAGCGCAAGATGACCTTCATTTCCATCCGTCGCGCCTTCATCGCCTGCCTGTTGGCCACGGCCACCGGCTTCGGCTGCACCGCCGGGATCGAACCCACGGTGGCTCCGGTTTTCGTCAGCACATCGGTTCCCGCGACCGCGGACACCGTGTTCGTGGCCTCAGACGCCTGGTCCACCCGGCCAGGCGCCAACTTCGAGCTCTTCTCGGCAGGCGGGGGCCCTCAGGCCACACGCCTGACTTTCTGCACGGGGTGTCAGGCCATCAGCGCCACACCCTCCCTCGACCGGACCCGCGTCGCCCTTCGCCGGGTCGACGCCGACACCAACCAGGACGCGCGGCTCGACGAGGCCGACCGGGTGACGCTGCTCATTGTGGACCTGGCTCGCCAGATCGAAGGACCATTTCTGCCAAGCGGCTGGAGCACCAGCAGCGTCGACTGGGCCTCGGACGGGAGCTTCCTGGTCCACACCTCCTCGTCGGACGGCAGCGGCGACGATCTGTATCAGATCGACTCGAACGCCCTCAACAATTCGCGGATCCTGACCACGCCCGGCGTCCGGGAACGCGGCGCGCGACTGAACGCGGCCATCTCCCGTGTGGTGTACGAGCGAATCGACGGCCTGGGCGCCGGGAAGAGCGAGATCTGGATTTTCGGCGCGAGTGCGAACCAGGTGAAGCTGACCGACAGCGGAATCACCGGCGAGTTGTTGCCCGGCACGCTCTACCGCGTGGGCTCGGACGCGGGGCCCGACTACTCCCCCGATGCCGCCACCGTGGTCTTCCGCCGCCTCACCTCTACCGCCGTCCCAGGCGGGGCCTGGGACATCCTCACCGTTCCCGCGACCGGAGGCGCGCCGACCGTCCTGGTCTCGGGGCCGCAGTTCCGTTCGGCGCCGGATTGGAGCAAGGACGGAATCGTCTTCTCGGAAACGAACGCGGCCGGCGGAACCGATGTCGTCGTGGTCGATCCTTCGACCCGCGCACGCCGCGTTCTGCAGACGTTCGGCAGCGGCTACAAGGCCGGCGCGCCACGCTGGATCGCCGGCATCGCGGGCTAGGCCGGCAGCTTCCCGAACATCTCCGGTTCGTACGCGACGATCTTCCCCATAACCGCCGACGCCGCCACCGTAAGCGGCGAAGCCAGATACAAAGCGCCCGGGCCGGATCGATTCTGGTAGTTGCGGTTGATCGCCGACACCGTCACCTGCTGTTTGTTCTCCGAGATTCCCGGACCGCAGCCGATACAGGCGCCGCAGCCGGGTTTGATGACCTTGACCCCGGTCTTCGTGAAGACGTCGAGGTAGCCCTTGGCGGTCGCGTAGGCCTCCACCGACTCCGATCCGAACTGGATGAAGAAGTTCACGTCCGGGGCCACGCGCCTCCCCGCGGCCAGGGCCTGGCTCATCACCCGCGCGTACATGTCGAGGTCCTCTTCCTTGCCCGCGGTGCATGAGCCGCCGTACGCGATGTCGATTCGCACGTCGCCGATCTCGCGGATCAGCGCGCCGTTTGTAGGATCGGACGAGATGCCTTTCGCGGCGTCGCCGGGCGTCGCGACCATGGGCTCGATGGAGGAAAGGTCGACTACGTGAACGCCGCCGCCGTATTCGGCGCCCTTGTCGGGGGCCACGAGCTGCGAACGTAGCCGGGCGGCATCGACGCCAGGACGATGCGCGACGATCCACTCGACGGTGCTCTCATCGCCCTCGAAAACACCGGCTTTGGCCGCGCACTCGGTCGCCATGTTCGCCATGGTCGCGCGTTCGTCCGGCGAGAGTGCGGCAAGCCCCGGTCCGCCAAACTCCATCACCAGGTCGAGCGTTGTCCCTGGCTTCGCGTATTCCTTCAAAATGAAGAGCATCACGTCTTTCGCGGTGACGCCCGGCCGGAGCGAGCCCATGAGTTCGAACCGAATCGATC
>JANNJB010000371.1:0-2025 GCA_031405615.1 Vicinamibacteria bacterium
GGACGCCCGAAGAGGGCTGGATCGTCGAGAACGAAGGTGTCCCGCCGGATATCGAAGTCGAAATGACGCCCGCGGACGTCATCGCGGGACGCGATCCGCAGCTCGAGAAAGCGATCGAGGTCGTGATGGCCGAACTGAAGAAGAACCCGGTCAAGAAGCCGGTCCGTCCGGCTTACCCCGTCCGCGGCAAGACCCTGCGCGGCACCATTCAGAAGTAACCGAGGAAACAAGCCCAATGAAGACATCGCTGCGGAACGCGCTCGCGTTTTTCGCTCTATCGCTCGCGTTCTCGCCTGTCGTCTCGGGCCAGCCCGCTCCGCTATCGACCGCCGACAAGCAGAAACGAACCGACACTGAAGCCGAACTCCAGTCGATCGCGGTGGTCGAGCGCAAGCTCCTGATCCCCATGCGGGATGGCGTCCGCCTCGCCACCGATGTCTACCGGCCGAAGAACGCCGGCGGCCCGGTCCCGATCGTGTTCTCGAAGACCCCGTACAACTTCAACTTCTGGGATGTGAAGAACGGCGTGCCCGCGGACATGACCACCGCCCTCGCGGCGGTGAAGCGCGGTTACGCGTACGTCGTCCAAAACGAGCGCGGCCACTTCTTCTCCGAGGGAAACTACGACATCCTCGGACCACCCACCACCGACGGCGTCGACACCCTCGAATGGATGAAGAGTCAGCCCTGGTCGAACGGCAAGGTCGGCACCACCGGTTGTTCCTCGACCGCAGAGTGGCAGATGGCGGTGGCGGCGCAGGGTCACCCTGCGTTTGCGGCCATGAACATTCAGGGCTTCGGCGCGGGCGTGGGTCGCGTGGGCCCCTACTACGAGCAGGGCAACTGGTACCGCGGCGGCGCGGTGCAGATGCTCTTCATCGCCTGGCTGTACAGCGAGCAGAACCAGGTGCGACCCATGTTCCCGCCCGATACGTCGCGTGAAGATCTGATCCGCGCGGCGAAGTCATTCGACCTCGCGCAGCAGCTGCCCTCCGTCGACTGGGACAAGGCGCTGCGCCACCTCCCGGTTCAGGACATCTACAGGGCCATCGACGGACCCCGGGGAATCTTCGCGGACGCCATGCCGGTCCCCACCGGCGGCCGGATGATCCAGCGCACCCCCAACGATCCCGCCTGGTACAAGGGCGGGCTCTGGCACGACAACATGAAGCTCGACGTGCCCGGCCTGTGGTTCATCTCGTGGTACGACGTCTCCGCGGGACCGAACCTCGAGATGTTCAATCACGTCCGGAAGAACGCGAAGGGTGACATCGCCAATCAGCAGTGGGCGGTCATCGCCCCCGTCGTCCACTGCGCGTTCACCCGCGCCACCGAGAACACGATCGTGGGAGAGCGCAGCATGGGCGACGCCCGGCTCGACTACAACGAGATCGTCTACGGCTTCTTCGACAAGTTCCTCAAGGGCGACAAGGACACCCGCATCGACAAGCTGCCGAAGGTCACTTACTTCACGATGGGAAGCAACAAGTGGCAGACGTCAGAAACCTGGCCGCCCAAAGGAGCCGCGCCCATGACCTTCTACCTGTCGAGTGGAGGCAGGGCGAACACTCTCAACGGCGACGGGACGCTTGTGGCCCCACCGCCCGCGGTCAACAAACCGGACACCTTCGTCTACGACCCGATGAATCCCGTGCCCTCGTATGGCGGCAATGTCTGCTGCACGGGAAACGCCGTGCAGGCGGGGTCCTTCGATCAGAGGAAGATGGAAGCCCGCGCCGACATCCTGGTCTTCACCTCCGAGCCCTTCAAGGACGGACTCGAACTGAGCGGTCCCATAACGCCGACGCTCTACGTTTCCTCCGACGCGAAGGACACGGATTTCACGGTGAAGGTCATCGATGTGGATCCCGAGGGCCGCGCCTTCACCCCCCAGGCCCAGCCTGCCGGCCCGGGCTCGTGCTCGGTGGAACCGAGCTGCCGCTCCTGCTTCGGGCTCGGATGCACCAGGGGATGCCGCTGCTCGATACCACGTCGATCCACCTGGAGCGCGCGGTGGCGCGGATG
>JANNJB010000372.1:0-4308 GCA_031405615.1 Vicinamibacteria bacterium
CCGTCAGCTCGTGGTCTGTCACGAGGCGCCCTTCTACACGCTGGGCCCGCTCACCACCGATGTCGCTCCCGGCTACGATCACATCACGTCCGCCATCGGCGCGGCCATGATCGGCTGGTACGGCACGGCCATGCTCTGCTACGTGACCCCGAAGGAGCATCTCGGCCTGCCCGACCGGCAGGACGTGAAGGACGGCGTGATCGCCTACAAGATCGCCGCCCATGCCGCCGACCTCGCCAAGGGTCATCCCGGCGCGCAGCTTTGGGACAACGCGCTTTCAAAGGCGCGGTTCGAGTTCCGTTGGGAAGACCAGTTCGACCTCGGCATGGATCCCGAGACCGCGCGCCTCTATCACGACGAAACGCTGCCCGCCGAGGGCGCCAAGACCGCGCACTTCTGCTCGATGTGCGGCCCGCACTTCTGCTCGATGAAGATCACCCAGGACGTCCGCGACTACGCCGAGAAACAGGGGCTCGAGGCCGAGGCCGCGCTTGCCGCAGGCATGGCGGAAAAGTCGAAGGAGTTCGCGGAAGTGGGCGCCGAGGTCTACGTCAAGAGCTGATCGGCCGAGCGCGGCGGTAGCGGGCATTCGCGCGGCGACTGTCAGGGTCGCCCACAAGGGTACCCCTACGGTTTGCGTTCGTAGCGGCGTCGTCGGGATTGCCGCGTGCCTCGGGCCATCGAATGTAGGGGCGGCCCTTGTGGCCGCCCTTCCAATGGACGGCTTCACCGGCCGGGCAGCTTCGAGAGGGTGAGGCTCACTTCTTTCCTCACCTCCGGATCCGGGTCGTTGTTCAGAATCTGGATGAGCGCCGGCAGCGCGGACTTCGAGGCATCGCCGATGTTGCCGAAGGCCCGCACCACATGGAGCCGCACGAGCGGCGACGGATCACGAAGGGCTTCGACGAGCCCCGGAACCGCGGGCCCCGCGGCCGGGCCCATCCGACCGATCGTCCGGGCCGCCCGGTACCGGCGCGCTTCCTTCGGGTGCTTGAGTTCCTGCAGGAGAAGGGGAATGGTCTCCGGTGAGTTCCCGCCGATCTTGCCGATCGCAGTGAGCGCGCCCGTTTTGCCGGCACCCCCGTCTTCGCGGGCCAGGGCGACGAGTGCGGGAACCGCGGGCTGAGCCACCTCGCGCATTTCGCCCAGCGTCCAGGTGGCGAAGGCGCGCACTCGCGGGTCCTCGTGCTTGAGGCCGCGGGTCAATGTCGCGAGGGACGTTTCGCCGGGAAGGCCGAGAGCGTAGACGGCCTGAGCGGCCTCGAACCGGACGCGAGGAGAGGGATCATCCACGGCAAGGACAACGACCGCGGACCTGATCGCATCGCCCGCCGGGCCATTCGAGACGAAGTCTGGAGCCTGGTCCCGCATCCACCAGAGCTGACGTTCGCGATGCGCGACAGATGCCGGTTTGGTCAGGTCATCCAGCAGGCCCCTGGCGGATCGCGGAAGGAACAACGGATGAGGATCGGCGTTCGGATCGTCCTGCGCGATTCCTTCTTGAGCCAGCCACTCGGCCACCCACGCGTGTCCGGAGGTGGTGAAATGGTCGTAGTCGAGGAAGAGCGACGTGGGTGACGGCGAATCGGCCAAGAGGAGGGGCAGGAGGTCGGTGAAGGGAAGTTTCTCCGCGTTCGCGAAATCCGCGATTCGCCGCTGAACCGTGGGCGGCGGAGCCCCGGCTTCCAGTTGAAACCGGAACGGGGCGACCACGAGATGAAATTCCGCGCCATCTTTTCTGACTTCGCGGAGCAGCGCTCGAACCTCCTCGAAGAAGAGACGAAAGGCGTTCTCGACCCGGGGCGACTCGGACGCGGTAAAAAGCTCCTCAACCGCGCCGATCTCACGCCGAGACGCGCCTAGCGCCATCCGGACGGTCGCCGAGTGCTTGAAGAGGGCGAGCAGGAACCCCGGGGGTTTGGTGAGGTTCATCTGGAGTTCCGCGAGATCGTTGAGACAAACCGCCAGCACCACCACATCGGGTTTGTATTTCCTCGCGATCCGCTGGTACGCAATCCGCTCCTGCCGGGTCGACCAGCCCGGCAGCCCCATGTTGAAGACTTCCACGTCACGGTCGTCCTCGCGCAACTTCCGCTCGAGAATCTGCGGGAAGGCCTGGCTCGCGTCGACTCCATGACCGTAAGTGACGCTGTCGCCCAGGATCACGACGCGGGTTAGCCCTTCGCGCGTCTCGATGGGTCGCGTGGCGTCGCGAAGGCCGTCGACGTTGTTCTCCTCGTTCGGCGGATAACCCTCACCCTTTTCGAGCGTGTAGAAGTCACCCTCCTTGAAACGCTCGCTCCAGTCCCAGAGATACTCCTGCTTCTGGACCGGCGGCGGCTCGATCAACCTGGCTACTCCCTCGATAAGGCCGCCGAAGGCGAGGATCGACGCCACGGCCAATGCGAAGTTCTTGATGAAAGCAGGCAACCGAAAGCTCAAGCCCCTGATTTTAAGGGGACGGCGATGCGAGGTGTGCGAATGTAGGGGCGCCCCTTGTGGGCGCCCTTCGCGACGGGAAGGTGCGAATCGCGGTCACACATTTCAAGGCGGCCAGCGGTCATTTCAAGGGCACCCACGAGGGGCGCCCCTACGACTTCGCGATCAACGCGTCCAACTCGGCTCGGAGTTTCGGCAGGATCTCTTCGTAGGTGAAGGCGCCGAGGGGCGCTTTCTGGCGCTTGAGATTGACGTGGGTGGGCCCGCACCAGAGGCCAAGATCGGCGTCGTCGGTTTCGCCCGGGCCGTTCACGCGGCAGCCCATGACCGCGATGGTGATGGCGTGAGGCTTCGCGTAGGTCGTCATTTCCTTGACCGCTTCCGCCAGTTCGACGAACTTCTCGTTCTCGACCCGCGAGCACGAAGGGCAGGAGATGACGTTGAGGGTGTGATCGTCGAAAACGGGCACGGAGCGGAAGCGCCCGGCCGCGATGTCCTCGAGGATCATCTTCCCCACCGTGATCTCCTCGTGCTTACGCGGGTTGGGGAGGGTGAGACTCACCCGCAACGTATCGCCGATCCCCCGCGGCAGGAGCTGCTCGAAGGCCACGCGGGTCTTGATGATGCCTTCGGGAGGGATGCCGGCCTCGGTCACGCCCAGGTGCAGCGGCACATCCTTCCGCGCGGCGGCGAAGCGGTTGTTTCCCTCGATGACCTTCCTCGGATGCGAGTCTTTGAGACTCACGACGTACTGGTCGAACTTCAGGTCGTCGAGAAGAGCGCAGTGCTCGAGCGCCGAGGCGACCATCGCGGCGACGTCGTCATCCGGATACCTCGCTTTCATCTCCGGATCGACGCTGCCGCAATTCACGCCCACGCGGATCGCGCAGCCGTGCGCCTTCGCCACATCGGCAAGGAAGCGCACCTTCTCCGCGACGCTCTTCTCCTTCTCATGGTGGTAGAGGTGGCCGGGGTTGTAGCGGAATTTGTCGACGTGCGGCGCCACGGTCGCGGCGAGACGGTAGTTCTCCTGAAGGTCGACGACGAGGTTCGCCTTCGTCTGCTTTCGGATTTCGGCGAGCGCCGCCACATCCTTCGGCGAGTCCACGGCAATGCGGACCAGGTCGCCTCCGGCCTCGCGGATCTTCTCGGCCTGTTCCACGGTGGCCTCGACGTTCTGAGTCTTCGTGGCGCACATGCTCTGGACGGCCACCCGGTGAGCGCCGCCGATGAAAATCGACCCGGCTCGAACGGTTCTGGTCTCATTTCTCTTCATTGCCTCGCCTTCTTACCACAAAGGATCAAGTGGCTGAAAATCATGGACATGGGGTTGGGTTTCACCGCTACAGCGGACGGTTTGGATTGATGTTAGTCAAGAATAAAAGAAAACTTGATTGACATACACTACGATTACGCTGTAGTCTCCGTCCCGTCGCACCGAATGGACTCTTCCCGCGACAAACGAACCCAACAAAGATTCCAAGGAGAAACCAAATGACCCTCGTACGCTTCGACCCCTTCCGTGAAATGACCGTGGCTCAGAATCGGATCAATCACGTCCTCGCAGACGCGTTCGCCGGCGCCGGCTCCGACACGTTCGGCTTCCTGCCCCCGGTGGACATTCGAACCAGTGCGGATCACAGCCTGGTTATCGAGGTCGATCTTCCCGGCGTCCCGCGCGACGCCGTGTCCGTCCACATCGAGAACCGCACGCTCACCATCAAGGGCGAGCGGAAGCGTGAAGCCCTGCCCGAGGACAAGGCCGACCGGGTGCAGCGTTCCGAGCGCCTCTTCGGCACGTTCGTCCGCGCGTTCGCCCTTCCGGAGACCGCCGACACTACCAAGGTGAGTGCCGAGTACAAGGAGGGC
>JANNJB010000373.1:0-3809 GCA_031405615.1 Vicinamibacteria bacterium
ACAAGAACTGGGGCTATCACTGGCTCTACTACCGCGACATCTTCACGTTCGCGCGCGACCACAAGATCCGCATGTTCGGGGTCAACACGCCTCGCGAGGTTGTGACTGCGGTCCGGAAGAAGGGCTTCTTGAACCTCACGCCCGAGGAAGCGGCGCGCATTCCGAGCAAAGTCGACACCGACAGCGCCGAGCACCGTCGCCTGTTCAAGGCCTATTTCGCGCCCGAGGATTCCCTCCACACCACGGGAATGACCGACGAACAGTTCGATGCCATGTACAACGCTCAGGCCACGTGGGATGCGACTATGGGCTACAACGCGGTCCAGGCGCTTCAGAAGTATGGGGACAGGGACACCATCATGGTTGTCCTTATCGGTTCAGGACACGTGGCCTATGGCTTGGGAGCCGAACGTCAGGCCAGATCCTGGTTCGACGGAAAGATCGCGTCGGTCATTCCCATGCCGGTGGCGAACGACAAGGGCGAGAAGCCAATCGTACGCGGTTCGTATGCGAACTTCGTTTGGGGCGTCGCCCCTGAGAAGGCTCCCTTGTTCCCCATCCATGGTTTTTCCGTCGGCCAGAAGAAGGACAACGCCTATCCTGTAATCGCCGTTCAGGCCGACTCGGTCGCGGCTGTAGCGGGTTTCAAGGTCGGTGACATCCTGGTTTCAATGGACGGCGTGGCCCTGACCGACAGCGAGATTCTGAACCGTCTCATGTCCCAGAAGCGCTGGGGTGATGCGGCCGAGTTCAAGGTCAAGCGCGGCACGGAGGAAGTGGCGCTCAAGGCCTACTTCCGCCGGAAGTTGTAGCAGCAGGGACCGAAACCTAAACAGCCGTACCTTTCCTCGCACGAGGTCGTCTATGCGCCCCACTTCTCTCTTGATTGCGGCGCTCGTCGCCGCCCCTCACCTCGCCTCCGCTCAGGCTCCGCCCGCCGTCGCCACGACCACTGCGGCGAAGCGCGTGCGCCACGCCATGGTGATAACGCTCGACGCGAAGACTCATCGGCTCACCGTCGATGACGAGATCAGGTTTCCCGCGGGAGCCGCGGCCGAGTTCCTGCTGAACGGCAGCCTCCGTGTCGTTCGCTCGGAGCCGGCAGTTCAGGAAGTCCCTCTCGGCGAGACCGAGAAGTTCTTCGGCATCAACGCGGGCGAGGCGGGTTCCGGGAAACTGAAGCTCAAGAGGTACCGCGCCGCCGGCTCGCCGTCGACTGTGAAGGTCGCCTACGAAGGAGTTTTCGACTTCGGCCTCGCCGATCAGAAGGAGGAGTACACCCGCGGTTTCCGCGAGACTTCCGGCCTGCTCAACGATCAAGGCGTCTATCTCGCGGGGAGCGGGTTCTGGTACCCCTACGTGAGCCGCGAACTGATCGAGTTCACGCTCGATATCGCTCAGCCCGACGGCTGGCACGTCATCAGCCAGGGCAACGGCACGTCGCGCGGCGCTGATGGCCGTGCCCGATGGGAGTCGCACGGGCCGATGGACGAGATCTATCTCGTGGGCGGACCGCTTCGAATGTACAAAGACTCCGCGGGCGCGGTCGAGACTCTCGCCTACATCCATGAGAAGGACGACGCGCTCGCCGCCAAGTACCTCGAAGCCACCGCCCAGTACATCGAGATGTACCGCGGCATGCTCGGCCCCTATCCCTACGGAAAGTTCGCGCTGGTCGAGAACTTCTGGGAGACGGGCTACGGCATGCCCAGCTTCACCCTGCTCGGGCCGCAGATCATCCGCTTCCCCTTCATCCTGACGTCTTCATACCCGCACGAGATCCTGCACAACTGGTGGGGCAACTCGGTCTTCGTCGACTACGAGAGCGGCAACTGGTGCGAGGGCCTCACGTCCTACCTCGCCGATCACCTGATCCAGGAGCAGCGCGGTCGCGGCGCCGAGTACCGCCAGTCGACGCTTCAGAAGTACCGCGACTTCGTCAAGGAAGGACGCGACTTCCCTCTCACCGAGTTCCGTTCGCGTCACTCCGCAGCCACCGAGGCCATCGGCTACGGCCGCACCATGATGGGTTTTCACATGCTGCGTCACGAGATCGGCGACGACAGTTTCAAGAAGATGCTCCAGCGCTTCTACCGCGAATACCGGGAGAAGCGAGCGACGTTCCGCGATGTTCAGAAAGTCGCGGAGACGGTTGCCGGCAAGGACTTGAAGCGTTTCTTCGACGACTGGATCACGCGACCGGGTGCTTCGACCCTCGCGGTGGCACAGCCTTCGGTCAAGAAGACGCCCACGGGTTTCGAGCTGACCGGGACGCTTCAGCAGACGCAGTCGGGCGCGCCCTTCCTGCTTCAGGTGCCGGTGGTGATCCGCACCAGCAAGGGCACGCAGATCGAAAAGATCGCGCTCAGCGCCGCGTCCGCGCCCTTCACTTTCGCGTTCCCGACGGACAAAGAGCCCCTCTCGATCGACCTCGATCCCGAGTTCGACGTCTTCCGCAAGCTCGATCCGCGAGAAACTCCGCCGTCCATCGGCCAGATCTTCGGTGAGCCGGCGATCCTCGCCGTGTTGCCCTCGAAGGCGCCCGCCGACCGGCTCAAGGCGTATCGCACGCTCGTCGAAGGCTGGCGAACCGACGCGCATGCAATCGACGTCAAGCTCGATACCGAAGTCACGTCGCTCCCGAAAGACCGCGCGGTGTGGCTCCTCGGTCGCGAGAACTCATTCGCCCCCGCGATCTTCGGCCGCGTCGTCGACGGCGCTGCGGCAGAAGTCCGGATCGACGGCGAGACCATGGCGCTTCTCGGCCATTCCCTGATCCTCACCGAGCGGCACCCCGGCAATGTGGAGAAAGCGATCGGATGGATCTTCGGCGAGCCTGTCTCGTCGATGCCCGGCCTCGGCCGCAAACTCCCCCACTACGGCAAGTACTCGTACCTCGGTTTCGACGGCGAGGAGCCGACCAACGTTCTCAAGGGTCAGTGGGCGCCGTCCGACTCACCCCTCCATGTCGATCTCCGCGCCGCAACCGCGCGCACCGCCCCCATCGCACCCATGGCGCTCAAGGCCCGCACGGCCCTCGCCGACCTGCCGCCGGTCTTCTCCCAAAAGGCTTTGATGGAGCATGTCGAGTTCCTGGCCTCGCCGAAGCTGGAGGGCCGTGGCCTCGGAAGCCCAGGCCTGACCACGGCGGCGCAGTACATCGCCGATAGGTTCAAGACGATCGGCCTCCTGCCAGGCGGCGACAGCGGCTCGTACTTCCAGAAGTTCACGGTCGACAAGGGGCCGAATGGAACGCCGGTCGAAACCGTGAACGTCATCGGCGTCATGCCCGGTACCAAGGCCGAGTGGAAAGACCAATCGGCGATCCTCTCCGCTCACTACGATCATCTTGGCCTGGGCTGGCCGGATGTCCACAAAGGCGATGAGGGCAAGCCTCACAACGGCGCCGACGATAACGCCAGCGGCGTTTCCGTGATGATCGAACTCGCGAAGGCGCTGAAGGCCGCGGGCCAGCCCTCGCGAACTCTGTTGTTCATCGCCTTCTCGGCCGAGGAAGTGGGCCTCAAGGGCTCGGCCTACTACGCCGATCATCCGCGGATGCCGCTCGATCAGGTGATGGGCGTCATCAACCTTGACACCGTGGGCCGGCTCGGAAACGACAAGATCTCCGTTCTCGGCACCGGCACGTCGTCTGAGTGGCAGCACATCTTCCGCGGCGCGGGCTTTGTCACCGGCGTCGAGAACCGCCTGATCCCCGATTCGATGCAGTCCTCGGATCAAATGAGCTTCATCCGCAAGAACGTGCCAGGGGTCCAGCTCTTCACGAGCGCCCACGCCGACTATCACCG
>JANNJB010000374.1:0-3351 GCA_031405615.1 Vicinamibacteria bacterium
AGTCCTCGGTGCCGAGGATCGCTTCGCTCCAAGCCGGAACTTCGGGTCACTCGCGATGACGTAGGAGCCGTCACTGCGAGGTGGCTCGTCGGGACGCATCTATACCCGTCACTGCGAGGCGGCCGTCGGGACGCATCTATACCCGTCACTGCGAGGCGGCCGTCGGGACGCATCTATACCCGTCACTGCGAGGAGGCCGTCGAACGCAGCCGCGCGCGAGCGCTGCCCGCAGGGCAGGGCGACGCCTGGCCTTGGGCCACGAAGCAGTCTTCGGTGCCGAGGATCGCTTCGGTCCAATCCGAAACGTCAGGTCCCTCGCGATGACGATGGGGTGCCGAAACGTCGGGTTGCTCGCGATGACGTCTTGGGGGCCCGAAACATTTGGGGCCTTCGCGATGGCCTCTAGGAGCCGTCACTGCGAGGCGGTCGTCGAACGGAGCCGCCGAAGCAGTCCTCGGAGTCGAGGAGGATCGTGACCGGGCCATCGTTCACAAGCGCCACGTCCATCATGGCCTGGAACACGCCACGCCGGATCGTCCTCCCCGACTGCGCCAGCTGGTCACAAAAGGCCTCGTAGTGTGCCTTCGCCTCGCCCGGCGGCGCGGCGTCGAGGTAGCTGGGGCGCCGGCCCTTCCGCGAATCCGCGAGGAGCGTGAACTGCGAAACCACCAGGATCTCGCCCGCGGTGTCCATGACTGAGAGGTTCATCGTTCCCGCCGCGTCGTCGAAGATCCGGAGGTTCAGCACCTTCTCGGCCATCCAGTCGAGGTCGACCCGGGTGTCGCTCTTGGCAACCCCGAGCAGGACGAGCAGGCCGGGACCGATCGAGGAGACCCGGGCCCCGCCCACGTCGACACTCGCCGACTTGACCCGCTGAATCACCGATCGCACGAGGGGGAGGTTAGCTCCCCCGGCGTGCGATACTTCTAGTACGAAACAATGCGCGCTACCGACCACGACGTCCAATACCTAGCCCGGAAAATCATCAGAACGCTGACCACCGCGGGCCGGATCGACTGCGACAACGAAGAGGCGGTGGTGATGGGACTCACGGGCGCCCTCCTCAAGGAAATCCGGCTCGAGGATGCCCTGAACGAGGAGGCGAGGCAGATCCTGATGTCGCACTCCACCACCATGGCGCGCGACAACATCACCGGCCTCGACATGTTCCGCAAGGTCAAGCGCGAACTCGCGAAGAAGAAGGGGATCATCCTGTGAGGCTCAGCAGGGAGAAGATGATGCAGCTCTCGCACGTGGCCATCGGCTATTTGAAGGACGAGCCCATGGTCGAGTTCTTCGCCGATCCCAAGGACATCCGCGCGGAGATCTTCAAGTTCATCGAGAACGAGGGCAAGATCGACGAGGCCATCGACCTTGCCGTGCGCCAGAAGATCGAGACCCAGAAGCGCGGTATCCCCGAGGGGTCCGAAGAGTGGGACATCCTCTACCGCAAATACTTCGAGGAAGAGTCGGCGCGACGACGGCGTTAGCCGCCTCTTCGCCGCGGCTCGACGGACCAAAACATGTTCGGATGCATCGGCGGTGTGTTCCGGCTCGTCTTCGTAGTGGTGATCCTCGCCCTCCTGGGCGGCGCCGTCCTCTACTATCGGAAGAACCCCGAAAAAGCGCCATGGAAGGGCGGGGTCGCCTCCGTCCAGGAGAAGGTCGGGACGGTGAAGCTTGGCGCGGAGGTACGGGCCGCCCTGTCGCTGCGCGAGTCGCTCAAGAACCTCGATATCAGCGTGAGCGCCGAGAAGGATGTGGTGACGCTGCGCGGCAAAGTCCCCAACTCCGAGGTCTCAAAGACGGTCGAGAGCGTCGCGTCCTCGGTCCCCGGCGTCCGCCAGGTGGTGAACTTTCTCGAGATCGACAACGCGGCGGGGGCGAGGTCTCAAGAGTCCGACGACCGCACCATCGGCGAGCGAGTGGATGACGAGGCCCTCGAGCTGAAGGTCCGCGCCTCGTTCAAACTCGACAAGAGCCTTGCCGACGCAGGCTTCGAGGTGACGGCGATGAAGCGCGCGATCCGGCTGACCTCGCCTTCGGCCACCGCGGAACAGAAGAAACGCGCGTTAGACGTTGCGCGGTCGATCGAAGGCGTCGCCAGCGTCTCGATGTAAGCGAGCGCTCGCGGGCGTGACGATCAGCGATCTTCGTCTTCGGTCGCGCCCTCGGCTTCGAGCGGGGCCAGCGGTCTCACGTCGAGGAGGGTCCCGCCGAACAGGTCGAGCGTGCGGTTGACCGCGGGGTCGGCGGCGGCTTTCGCCTTGAGCGCCGCCTTGTCCGGAGACTTGGCGACAGCCGCGCGAGCCTCAGGCTTCGCCTTGGTTTCGAGGGGCGCGGGGGTTGGTCGGGCGGGGCGCGGCGTCGAAGCTGCGCTCTCGTCGACCTCGTCCTGGCCGCCGGGTTTGAGGATGATCCGAAGTTTCTGACCGAACGCCTTCAAAGCGTTGGCCGCGAGCGTGTCGCGTTCTGACTCGAGGTAACTGACCTTGGAAGGCGCCACGCCGAGCACCAGGGAATCGCCTTCCACGGTCGCGCTTGCGTCGCCCAGCGCCGCTTGAAGCATGCGTCCCGACGTTGCCTCCCGTAGCCGGTCAATCGCAGAGAGGCGTGAGTTGATGGCGGGCGTGGGTGTTCCGACTTCCTTTGGGACCGGAGTGGCGATCGCTCGAGGCTCCTCGACGGGGGGCGTTATTCGCTTGGCCGGGGCCGGCGCGGGTGTGGGCGGGACGACCGAGGGCGCGGGTGCCACGGGAAGTCGAGGCCGCTCGGGAGGCGGGGACGTCGTGAGCACCGGGCGGGGCGAGCCTCCAAGGAATTGCTCGACCCGGCTCACGAGGTCGGCGAAATTCACGAGCCTCCGCAGCTGGGCGGCCTTGAGCAGCGCCATTTCGATGCTCAGCCTCGGATCGGGGTCGATCGACTTTCGGAAGTCGAGTTCGGACCGCGACAGCGAATCGACCATGCGCAGCAGATCCTCTTCGGAAACCGAGGCCACGAACTGCGCCGCCGCGCTCCGATCTTCAGGGAGCAGATCGACGCCGTCGCTGTCCGGCGCGATCTTCAGGACCAGCAGGTCCCGCCAGTAGAGGAGAAGCTCGTGCGAGAAGGCCGGATAGTCGACACCGTAGGACGCCAGCGTCTCGATCACGCGCAACACTCCGGCCGAATCGTTCTCGAATACCGCCCGGGTCGCCTCGCGCAGCAACTCGCGGTCGATAAGGCCCAGGAGTTTGGCCACGTCTTCGTCCTGGATGTTCGCGCCGGTGAAGGCGTAGACCTGATCGAAGAGGGAGAGGGCGTCCCTCACGCTGCCCTGTGCGGCCCTCGCGATCCGGAGCAGAGCCG
>JANNJB010000375.1:0-4413 GCA_031405615.1 Vicinamibacteria bacterium
AACCTTGCCGCCGGCCGCGGGGCCACGTTCCGTTACTTTGGTCCGAGTACTGGGACAAGCCCGCTACCCATTTCGCTGGCCTATTTCTCCGGCCTGCCGGCAGGGGCCGCCGCGGATCCATCGAACTACTCTTCCCCCCAGGGTTTCCTCTATTCCCTCAGACGACCCTTCAAGTCATGGGTGGTGAACGGCGCGCGCGCCGGGGCCGGCCATTCGTTCAAGGCGAACTGGGTGTGGGACCTCCCCGTTGGATTTAATTTTTCCGGATCGGCGGTCGTCCAAAGCGGCATTCGCGCGGACTTTCTCAACGTTCGCCTGGTGGGGTTCAACGCGGCCGATCTCAAGAAGATGTACAAGCTGCGGACGGGCGAAAACGGCCGCCTGTACATGCTGCCTCAGGACGTTATCGACAACACGGTGAAGGCGTTCAGCGTCAGCGCCACGTCCGTCACGGGCTACGGCCCGCTCGGCCCGCCCACGGGAAGGTACTTCGCCCCCGCGAACGGGCCGGACTGCATAGAGACCACACCCCTGAACGGCGGCATCGGCGATTGCGGCGCAGGCAGCCTCGAGATGACCGGCCCAAGGCAGGTCCGCTTCAACCTCGGAATCTCGAAACAGTTTCGCCTGACGGGAAAGTTCCGCTTGGAGGCAAGGGTGGAAATGCTCAACGCCTTCAACACCCCCTACTTCTACGCAGTGCGAAGCGGTGTGAGCGTCCCCGGCTACCTGGCGGATGCCTCGAACCCCGATGCGTTTGAAGTAACGGCCGCTGATTCGGGCCGGATCGTGCAACTCGTGGGCCGCATCACTTTTTAGGTGGAACGACGGCGTCCCGCTCCCTACTGCTTCGCGGTAGGCGCCGACTGCGGCTTTCCGATGTGCGATTCGCACCTCGAGACAATGAGCTTGGCCAGTTCCGGATGGCCGCGCTTCCAGCGGTCCTCGATGTCGAGGTCGACGACTTTCTTCGCGAGCGAGGGAAACCGTCGCCTGATCGCGGTGACGTGGTGGTCTTCGCTTTCATTCATCACGAAGATGTGGTCGGCCCATTCCAGGAGTTCGCGGGTCACCACGACCTGGGCGAAAGGCGCCACTCCACAAGACCTCACTTCGAAGCGCGGATCGTTCTCGTAGAGATCCTCGGCGGTCTTCGACCTGTCGATGTTGGCTGTGCACACAAAAAGGACGTGCTGCCGATGTTCGCCTGTGCCGAAGAAGTCCATTGGAGGGAGCGGGAATTGTAGCGCGGAGGGTCGAACCGCTCCTTGCTCGAGCATGGCTCTCTTCGCCCGACCTATACTCCCGCGCACAGACTTGACGACGTCGTTACCCGGACGCCACCTAGGTGCTTCCGGCATCCCTGTCATCGGAGATCAGGACCATGAAAACCACATCTCGCCCCGGGCTTGCCTTGCGCTCGGCCGTTCTGGCCGCCCTGGCCCTGCTGGTTGCCACAACCGCCGCGCACGCGGCGAAAACGCCCACCTACGCGATCACCAAAGCCAAAGTGGTGACGGTGTCGGGCGCGGTGATGGAAAACGCCACTCTCGTCATGCGCGATGGTCTGGTGATCGACGTCGGGCCATCGGCCGCGATCCCGAAGGATGCTCGCGTTTTTGACGGCACGGGTCTTACGATCACTCCAGGCCTGATTGACGCGTACTCGGGCTCGGGCATGCCCGCGGCTCGTCCCGCGGGTGGTGGCGGAGGCGCTGGCGCTGCGCCGGCCGCCCCCGCGGCTCCTCCCGCGAATCCCATCAACCCTGCATCGAGCATCCACGATCGCATCCGCGCTGCTGAAGCACTGCGCGCGCGCGATTCGGGCGTCACCACGATCGTGCCGATTCCTCGCGAAGGTCTGGTGTTCGGCGCCGCTTCGGTGATGAATCTGATCGGCGACCGGCCCGAGACGATGGTGGTGAAAGCGAACGTCGGCCTTGCCGCGGCCATGGCGACACTCGGCCAGCGTTACCCCGGGTCGCTCATGGGCACGATGGCGTTTTTCCGGCAGGCCCTCCTCGATGGCGAGCATCACCGGGCCGAGGTCGCGGCTTACGAGAAGGCTCCGGTGGGACGCAAGCGGCCGGGATTCGATCCGGGCAAAGACATCTGGGCCGACGTGGCCGCGGGAACAACTCCCCTGCTCCTCCAAACACCTCGGACCGGCGACCTGCGCCGTGCGTTCGCCCTCGCCGACGAATTCAAGGTCAAGCTGATCCTCGCCGGAAACACCCAGGCCTTCGAGGAAGTGGCGCTGCTCAAACAGCGCAAGCCGGCGCTCATGGTCAGCGTGAATTTCGATCCGCCGCGCGTCGGCGGCTTTTTCGGGGGCAGCGATGACGACCGTGATCGGAAAACCATCGAGGAGGCGGAAAAGAATCCGGGAGTCCTCGACAAGGAAGGCGTGAAGTTCGCCCTGGTCTCGGCCTTCGCCACGGATTTTCTGGCCGGCGTGCGCAAGGCCATCGAGAAAGGGCTCCCGCGCGAAACGGCGCTGCGCGCGGTGACGCTGACGCCCGCCGAGATCCTCGGCGTGGCCGACCGCATGGGCAGCATCGACAAGGGCAAGATCGCGAACGTGGTGGTGTGGTCGGGCGAGCCGCTGACGAAAGACGCGAAGGTGAAGATGGTTTTCGTAGACGGCGAGCTGTACGAGCCGGAAGAAAAACCCGCGGGACCGCCCGGTGGCGGGCCGCCCCGGCCGGGCGATTCAGCCAGCGAGCGGAACGAGGTGCAGCGATGAAGAACCCGAACATCCACTCGGCGGTCCTCGCGGGCGCCATCCTTGCCCTCCTTGGCGCGGGCGGGAGGTCCGAAGCGCAGGACACGGTCACCGCGATCACCAACGCGACGATCATGACGGTGGGCCCGGCCGGCACCATCGACAAGGGAACCATCCTCATCAAGGGCGGGAAGATCACCGCCGTGGGGGCCAACGTGGTCGTCCCTGCGGGCGCGGTTCTCATCGATGCCGCCGGTCGCGTCGTGACCCCGGGCATCATCGACGCGCATTCGCACACCGCGGTCGAAGACAGTGTGAACGAGTGCACGAACATCGTCACCGCCGAGGTTCGGGTGGAAGATGCGCTGGATCCGCGCGATATCAGCATCTACCGCCAGCTCGCCGGTGGCGTCACCGCGGCGAACGTGCTCCACGGTTCGTGCAACTCGATCGGCGGCCAGAACGCCACCATCAAGTTCCGCTGGGGTGTCGAGTCGGGCGAGGCCCTGCTCTTCAAGGGCGCGCCTCCGGGAATCAAGTTCGCGCTCGGCGAAAACCCGAAGCGATCGAGCTTCACCACCGGCACGCGCCGGTACCCGGCGACCCGCATGGGTGTGGAGGTTTCGATTCGCGATGCCTTCCTCGAAGCGAAGGCGTACAAGAAAGAGTGGGACGCCTACGACGCGGCGGTGAAGGCTGCGAGCACGCGTAAGCCGGCCAAGGGCGCTGCCGGACCCGTGGCGCCCCTTGCTCCGCGGAAACACCTGCAGATGGAGGCGCTCAAGGAGATCCTCGAAGGCAAGCGGCTCGTCCACGCTCACTCGTATCGCGCCGACGAGATCCTCATGATCATCGACGTCGCGAACGAGATGGGCTTCAAGATCGCCACGTTCCAGTGCTCTTGCCGCAGCCGCTCGGGCCCACCAGCACGGTGAGCTGCCCGGGCTTGATGACGAAGTTGAGGCCGCGATAGAGCCAGGGGTACTGGTCGGAGTAGCGGAACGACACGGCCTGGAATTCGATGCGCCCGGCGCGTGCGTCGGGCTCCACCGCGCCTTGCGCGGTCCCTCCTACCCTCTGCGGGATGAGGGAATGCGGCTCGGCGGGGACGTCCATGACGTCGCCCAGGCGCCGCACCGCGATCTCGGCCTGCTGGAACTGCTGCCACAGGCCCACCAGGCGCAGCATCGGCTGCGACAGGCGGCTCGCGAACATCTGGAAGGCGACCAGCATGCCGATGGTGAAGGTGGCGCCGCCGGTCGAGGCGAGCGCGGCGCTGTCGATGACCAGCAGCGCGCCGACCACGAGGATGCCCAGGGTCATCGCCTGCTCCAGCACGTTGGCGACGCTGTTGTAGGTGTTGGCGAGCTGGCGCGTGTCGAAGCCCGCGGCGAGGTACTGCGCGAGCTGCTCGCCGTAGCGCTCTTCCAGGATCGGCTCCATCTGCAGCGACTTCACGGTGGCCATGCCCGAGATGTACTCGGTGACGAAGGCGGTGTTGCGCGCGCCGGTCATGAACTGGTGGTTGAGCTTGGTGCGGAACAGCGCCATTCCGAGGTGCCGCTTGTACCAAGCCTGTAGTGCCGGAGCGTCTTTGGCTTGGAAGAAGATGCCGCCGATGCCAGTAACTCGCTTCATAGAACCTCCGAGGTCGGACGATGGTGAGGGAGAGTGTGTTTTTGCTAACA
>JANNJB010000376.1:0-5025 GCA_031405615.1 Vicinamibacteria bacterium
GACTGAAAGTTCCTGACACCGACGAACAGCGTGACTGGGTTTACCAATTTCGGGAAGCTCTGTGAAAGAGCAGACGTAAGTCTGCAACTGTGATAGGTCGCGGGCCGGATGGTTGTAAACTTTTCCGTCGCTCCGGATACGGCCGGGCGTACTCGCGCATGATGTCGCCGTAAGAAACCTGGTCGGCGCCTCCGATTTCATAGACCTGGCTGCATTCCACGGGCAGCTCTGCCGCGGCCACTAAGAACTCCACCAGATCCTCAATGGCAATCGGCTGAGCGAGCGTCGCCACCCAGCGCGGGGCGATCATTATCGGCATTCTTGAGGATGTGCTGAACGTGGTTCCGTGTCGTCGCCAAAGAGATGCGGAGCGTGCGTGCGATGTCCTTGTTGGCCTGTCCCGAAGCGATGGCGCTAAGCACGTCCTGCTCTCGGTCTGAGAGCGCTTCGACGAGGATCTCAGCCGGCGCCGGAGCCCCCGTTGGAGGGATGGCCGAAAGCGAGAGATGAAGCCGGATCGGAACGCCGCCCTCCGCGGAGTCAGAAGCTCCCCGCAAGAGTTTGTCGGCGGCCTCTCGCAACCGGGCCAGTTCGCGGGCGAGCCAGCTTTTCTCCTCGATCTGATCGAGGATGTGGACGGCGGTGTGGAAGCCGCGACGAGGGTCGGGAATCTCGACCACGGTGACTCCGAGAACCTGGGGGCGCAACTGGTCCCCGGTTCGCATCTCAAACCTGTTCACCCCTTCATGCCGGTCGATGGTCTGGCTGACCGGGCACGACTCGGAACAGAACCGGTTCCCGAACAAGTCGCGGCCGCCGAAGACCTCGTGGCAAAGGCGACCGAGCGCCTGGCCGGCTGTCCGCTCCATCACGCGTTCGGCGCCCTTGTTCCAGAAGACGATCCGGTGGTTCTGGTCACTGGCAAAGGCGGCGGGCGAGCCGGCCGAAAGCAAATCAAGCAGGTCGGTGGACACGGATCGGCCGCGGACTGATTCGTGTGCGCCCTTCTCTGGAAAGGCATCCAGCGAGATTGTTCGGCTTATGTCGCGGCTCGCACCCGCGACCAATAAGTTAAATCCCACCTCGGGACTCTAGGGAGGGTTTCGGACACGCACCGTGCGGTGCCGAACATACTGGCGCGTAGCGCTCAAGAGAGGGGCGGATGAGGGCAACCCGAGGCTGGCCTATCAGGCCGAACGCAGCGCGAGCTGGCCGCAGGCCCCTGCGACGTCGCGGCCTCGGGGCCAGCGAATGATCCCGGTCAGGCCCTGCGCCTTGATCTGGTCGTGGAACCGCAGCGTCTCTTCGCGCGACGGGGCGCGGAAAGGACTGCCGGCGAAGGGATTGTGGGGGATCACGTTCACGTGACAATCGAGGCCGCGGAGGAGCGAAGCGATCCGTCCTGCGTCCGCGGCGGTGTCGTTCACGCCGGGAAGCTGCACATACTCGACGAAGAACCGACGGGGTCGCCCGGCGGTCGCCTCTCGCAAAGCCGCGATGATCGAGGCGAGGGGCCATGTCTTGTTGTGCGGCATGATCCGCGTTCGCGTTTCGTCGTCGCTCGCGTTGAGGGAAAGTGCGAGACTCGCGCGGCTCTCTTTGAGGAACCGGCTCATCTTCGGAACCACACCCGAGGTCGAGACGGTCACCCGGCGTGGCGACAGACCAGGGAAGACGTCGGTCAGGGAGCGGACCGCAGCGAGAACCGCGGCGATATTGTCGAGCGGTTCGCCCATGCCCATGAACACCACGTTCGATGCGTCCATCCCCGCGAGCCTCGCGGCCTCCCGCGCCACGAGAAACTGATGGACGATCTCACCCGCGGTCAGGTTGCGTCGGAACCCCATGGTGGCAGTTGCGCAAAAGGCGCAGGCGCGTGTGCAGCCCGATTGCGACGACACGCACACCGTCGCCCGGGTGCGCGAGGGAATCAGAACGGTCTCAGCACTCTGGCCGTCACCGAACTCCACCGCCCACTTCGTCGTGCCATCTTCGGCGTGAAGTGTCGACGTGACGCGTGCCTTCGGCAGGACCAACGAAACCCGCAACGGGCCGAGGATCGCCTCGGCGACCCCGGGCACCTTCGGGGGCAGCGTCTCGAGCGGACCCGCGAGAAGTGCTTTTCGAAGAGCCCGCCCACGGGAATCGCTGCCGAGGAGCGCCGCCAGGTCCTTGACCGTGGCGGCCAGTGCGTCGATCGGGGTCGCGGTCAAGGCGTCAGCGAACGGGATGCGGGTCCAGTTCGCCCGCTTCAATCGCGATCTCGAGGCGGTTCTCGGCCGGAGGCAGCGGACAGGTGGCGAAGTCCGTGTAGGCGCACGGAGGGGAATACGCGCGGTTGAAATCGAGGACGACCATCCCGTCTTTGTCCGGCAGTTCGCTGTAAACGAATCGCCCCGCCCCATAAGTGGCCTTCGCGGCCGTCGTGTCCTTGAAGATGTAGAAGAGTTCGTCCTTCGCGGCGGTCTCATAGACCGGGGTCAGCCGGAGTTTCCGGCCCAGCAGTTCGAACTCGACGACACCGGGGCTTTCGTAGTCGATCACCTGGCCGATGACGTTAGCGATCTTGACCTTGCTCGGCGAAGGGCTCGGCGCCAGACGTCCGCGCACCTTGTACTCGGGCTTGAGTTCGTACCAGCGGAGACCGTGGAAGGCGAGCTTGCGCGCGTTGCTCGGATCCCAAAGCCTGAAGCCGACCCTCTCACCGCGCTGAATCAATTGAACCCAGGTCCGGCCGATCTGAAACGGCTTGTCCTTCGTCGTGATCTCACGCGGCGCCTCGCCTGGAGGACGCAGTTCGACGCGAGCACCGGCCCGGACGATCACGCCGAAAAGGGAGGGGCCGTCTCCGAGGCGAATGTCGTTGCCCTCACCCGACCCGATCGTGGTCTCGCCCTCCTTGAGCCACGGCAGGCCCGACACCGCGAGCCATCCGCGGTCGGCCAGAAGTTCCTTCTCGCGGTGCCGCCGCCACTCCCGAGTGTCGGAAATCGGAGTCGGTCGAGGTTCGGGCGGAGCCGCCGCCTGAGCGAGGAACGCGCCGATGAAGAGGACGGGAAGCGTCATGGTGGAGGCCATCATGACGAATATCACACGAAGAGACCAACGCGCCGCCTAGACTTCGTCCTTCCATGTCGCAGCCTGACCCCGAAACCCCGCTCTTCGATGAGAGTGCCATAGACAGACTCCGCAAGGTCGCGGGAGACCAGGGCGCCACTTTCGTCACCGAGATGGCGCAGTTGTTCCTCCACGAGAGCGGAAAGTCGGTGGAGGAGATTCGCAAGGGCTGCGACACCGGCGATTGGAAACAGGTGACCCGGCTCGCCCACTCGCTCAAGTCGAGTGCGGCGACCCTCGGACTGATGCGCCTTTCGGCCGCCTGCAAGGAGCTCGAGATGCACACTCGGGGCTCCGTCCACGCCGCGGGGACTCCGGTTCTCGCCAAAATCCTCTTCGACGAGTTCGACCAGGCCGTCCCGATCCTCGAACAATTGTCATAAACGCCGCGGGCGGCGGGCACGCGCAGCGTGCCCCTACAGTTCGGACGACGCTGACGTGTAGGGGCACGCCGCGCGTGCCCGCTGGGGCTGGTGATATGTAGGGGCACGCTGCGCGTGCCCGCTGGGGCTGATAAGTTCACAGCACGATGCGGAACGCCGAAGTCATCCGCCAGTGGAAGATCCTGAAGCGGATCGAGAAGAGCCGCTATGTCACCGCCGCGGACCTGGCGGAGGAACACGACGTGGCCCTTCGCACCATCAGGCGCGATATCGAAGCCCTTCAGGAAGCGGGCTTCCCCCTCTACGACGACAAGGAAAGCGGCAAGAAAGTCTGGAGGCTCCTCGAGGGCTACTCGCAGAAGGCCCAGGCGGGCTTCACCATGTCGGAGATGGCCGCCCTCTACTTCGGCCGCCACCTCATGACCATCCTCTCGGGCGCGCCCTTCGCCGACGATCTCGATTCCGCCTTCGTCAAGATCCGCGCGGCGCTGCCCGAAAAGAGCACCCGCTACCTCGCCCGCATCTGCGATCTTTTCGGCGCGCGGCCTTTCCCATCCAAGGACTACTCCGCCAAGAAGGGCGTGATCGCGACCCTGGTGGACGCGACGCTGCACGAACGCCGAATCGAGATGTCGTACTACTCCGCGAGTTCGAAGCGCGCCAAGCGCTACGAGGTCGATCCCTACCGCGTCGTCTACTACCAGGGCGGCTTGTACCTGTACGGCCGGGTGGAGGAGTACAACGAGGTCCGCACCTTCGCGGTCGAACGCATCGAGCGGATCGCCCTCACCGAAGTCACGTTCGAGATGCCGACCGAGCAGGACATCGAGGCCCACACGAGGAGCGCTTTCGGCATCGCCGGAGGCAGGGCCCAGGAAGTGGTCCTGCGTTTCGACGCGGCGCTTGCCGCCAGCATCAAGGACCGCACCTGGCATCAGTCGCAGAAGATCCTCGACCGGAACGACGGCTCGTTCGACCTCTCGCTCGACGTGGCGTTGTCCCGCGAACTCAAGGCCTGGATCCGGAGCTTCGTGCCCCGCGTCGTGGTCATCAAACCCCAGTCCCTCAAGGACGACATCGAACGCGACCTTAAGGAGGCGCTCACCCGTTGGAAAAACTCATAAAGCGACTTGAAGTCTTCCCGAACCCGAATCCCAAAAGGGACTACCTCATCGAGCACACCTGCCCCGAGTTCACCGCGTTGTGCCCGAAAACCGGCCAGCCCGACTTCGCCACCCTGATCCTTCGCTACGTCCCCGATCGGCTTTGCGTCGAACTGAAGAGCCTCAAGATGTACCTCGGCGGCTACCGGAACGAAGGCATCTACTATGAGGCGGTCACCAACCGGATCCTCGACGATCTGGTGATCGTGACGAAGCCGCGAAGCATGATCATCGAGGGCCGCTTCGGCGTGCGGGGCGGCATCTCCAGCGTGGTCACCGCGAGTTACGAGCAGCCGAAACGCAAGCGCTGAGCGGTGTTACGATCCTAGTTCGAGAAAGCCCATGACCGAACGCGAGTTCCT
>JANNJB010000377.1:0-3243 GCA_031405615.1 Vicinamibacteria bacterium
GCAGTCCCAGCGGCTCGGCGTGGAACCGTCGCTCAACATCAGGGCCGCAATCCGCTGGGCGTCCAACAGTCGAATCGCCATCCGGGCGCATCGCTCGTCTCGGTGCTGCGGCAGACTTTCACCACGGGCTGCTAGGCGATGGTAGCCGTGGCTCCCGCGACCGCCGTATCCCTCGCCGCCGCGGCGACGGCCCGGGAAGAAACCGGCGCTCGCGCCCTGGCCGAGCGACTGGGCCTCCAGTTCCTCGACGTCACATCGTTCGCGCCCGATCCGCAGATCCTTCAAAGCGTGCCGGTGGATCTGATGTTCCGGTACAACTTCCTCCCGTTCCGCGAAGAGAACGGCCGCCTCGTTCTCGTCATGGCCGACCCATCGGACCTCAACGTCATCGACGATCTCGCGGTTCTTCTCAATCGCAGGATCCAGGCTGCGGTGGGGACACCCTCGGCCATCGGCGAGGCGCTCAAGCGCGGGCAGGGGTCGCAGCGCGTCCTCGAGCAGGCCTCCGAGTCGCTCCTCATGCAGATCGTTCGCGAGGGTGACGAAGGCGAGACCCTCTCGGTCGACTCGATCCAGGCCCAGGACAAGTCGCCGATCGTCCGCCTCGTCGACTCCGCGCTGTTCGACTCTCTCTCTCGCCGGGCCTCCGACATCCACATCGAAACCCGCGACAACGAAGTTCAGATCAAGTACCGGATCGACGGCGTCCTGCAACCCGCGATGAAGCCCATCGCGAAGGAGCATCACGCGGAGATCATCAGCCGCATCAAGGTCATGGCCGAGCTCGACATCGCGGAGAAGCGCGTGCCCCAGGACGGCCGTTTCCGCGTGCGCCTGGGCGGCCGTCAGATTGACTTCCGCGTCTCGATCATGCCGTCGGTCCACGGCGAAGACGCGGTCATCCGCATCCTCGACAAGGAAAACCTCTCCAAGCAGTTTTCGTCCCTGCGTCTCGACATCGTGGGCTTTGAACCAAGGGAACTCGCGCGTTTCCGCCGGTTCATCCGCGAGCCGTACGGCATGGTCCTCGTGACCGGTCCCACCGGTTCGGGCAAGACAACGACTCTCTACGCCGCCCTTTCCGAGATCCGGACCGAGGAAGACAAGATCATCACCATCGAGGATCCGGTGGAGTATCAGCTCCGCGGGATCACTCAGATTCCCGTGAACGAGAAGAAGGGCCTCACCTTCGCGCGCGGCCTGCGCTCGATCCTGCGTCACGATCCCGACAAGATCATGGTCGGTGAAATCCGCGACCACGAGACCGCGGACATCGCGATCCAGTCGGCGCTGACCGGCCACCTCGTCTTCACCACGGTTCACGCGAACAACGTGATCGACGTGCTCGGCCGGTTCCTCAACATGAAGATCGAGCCCTACAACTTCGTCTCCGCGCTCAACTGCGTGATGGCGCAGCGCCTGGTGCGGACGATCTGCGAACACTGCAAACGCGAGGTCAAGGCCTCCGAGGAGCTGCTCATCGAATCGGGCCTCGATACCCGTCAGTACGCGCAGCACACGTTCTACGAGGGTGCGGGGTGCCTCGAGTGCGGCGGCACCGGATTCAAGGGCCGGACCGCGATCTGCGAACTGCTCGATGTCACCGACAACATCCGCGAGCTGATCCTCTCTCGCCGTCCGGCATCTGAGATCAAGCGCGCGGCGAGGGACGAAGGCATGACGTTCCTGCGCGATTCCGCGCTGCACCGGGTTTTCGCGGGAACCACCACGCTCCAGGAAATCAACAAGGTCACTTTCGTGGAGGTGGTTTGACCGCAGGCTCCCTTCGGCGCTTCTTCCTCGAGCCTTCGGCCGCCGAGGTGGCGCTCGAGTTTTCCTCGCTCGCCGTGGTGGGCGCCCGCGTCGAATCCAGACGCGGGAAAGTGGAGCTGCGCTCGCTGGTGAGCGAGCCGTTGAGCGAGGGCGCCTTCGCGCCTACGCTCGAAGACCCGGGTTTTGTCGTCCGGGAAGAAATCCGTGACGCGGTCAAGCGGGTCCTCGCCAAAGTGGGCGCCCTGCCCATGGCGCGCGCCGCGATCGTGGTTCCCGACGCGGTCGCCCGGTTTCGCCTCTTCGCGCAGGACGAGGTTCCGGCCGAACCCAAGAAGCGCGACGAGATCGTGGCCTTCAGGATGCAAAAGCTCCTGCCGTTCGCGGCGGGAGACCTGCGGGTGATTTCGGCCTGGCCCCGGTCAAAGGCGGAGCCGGTGCTGGCGATCGGTTTCTCCGCGGCGGTGCTCGCGGCTTACGAGCAGGTGGGCGAGGCCTTTGGCCTCGATGTAGGTTCAGTGGAGACCTCCACGATGGCGCTGCTCCGCGGGCTCGGAACGGCGGGGCCAGAAACGTCGGGCGATATCCTCCTGGTCCGGCACGACCCGCGATGGATGACCCTCACCCTCACTCGGGACGGCTGGCCGGTTTCGATTCGCTCCTTTGATGAACCGGTCGCGGGGAATCCCGACGAGGTGCGCAAGGAAATCGCGTCCACCGCGGTCTTCTGGCGCGACCGCCTCGCGGGAACCGCACTCGCCTCGGCGTACCTCCACTGCTCCGATCCCTCGTTCGATCGTGTGGGTCAGGACGTGCTCAGCGTGTTCGGGCGAACGCCCGAACGCGTGAAGACGCCGGCAAATCTCCTGGTGGCGGGCATCCCCGGGGCAATCGAGCGGCAGGCCGCGCCCGCCCTCGCCCTGCTGGGAATGGGTCACTGACACTGTGAACGCATCCACCAACCTCGCGAGGCGCCCATTCCGTAACGAGAGACTGCCCTGGCTCCTGGCGGGGGCACTGACCCTCGTGGCGGTGCTGATCTCGGTCGCCCACGGACGCTTCGTCGGCCGTCTGCTCTCAGGCGACGAGGCCAAGACGGTTCTCGCGGTTCGGGGCGACGAGGCACGGATTGCCGAACTCGAGAGAGACATCGCCCTCGAGCCTCCGCTCAAGATCGAGGCGGCCGAACTGTCGCGACTGCGCGCCTACAAAGAGCTTGTCGATCTTCGCGTCTTTCCCTGGCGGCGTTTCCTCGCCGAGCTCGAAGAGATCTTGTCGGGCGATGTCCGGCTGACCCGGATCTCGCCCGGAGCGCCCAAAGGCGGTCAGGGGATGATCATCGAACTTTCGGGCGAAGCGAGGAACAAGAACGCGGCTTTCTCCCTGGCCGAGGATCTCGACGCGTCGCCCATGTTCTCGAACGCCGTATTGAAGTCCCTTTCCGAGAAGGACGACCAGACGGAGTTCGACCTG
>JANNJB010000378.1:0-4340 GCA_031405615.1 Vicinamibacteria bacterium
GATTCTCCGGAACGCGGAAATCGCGCTCTGAATAGGGCGCGCCCTCCAGCAGCTGCCCGTGCTCGCCGCGATAGCGTCGAGGCGCCCGCACGTAGTCGGGGCTTTCGAAAACGAGATAGCGATGCGGCCCTTCGCCCAGGACGAACCGGTGCACGATGCCACGCGGCACCACGACGTAGTCGCCCTGGCGGTAGGCGATATCACCAAACGCGCTTTCGAGCGTTCCCTGGCCCTCGGCGACGTAGATCATCTCGTCGGCCTGGCCGTTGCGGGAGAAAGCCGAGTCGGTCGCAGTGGGTTTCGCGAGCGACAACGTCACGTCGGAGTTGAAGAGGAGAGGCGCGCGATCGAGGGTGAGGCTCGGACCGCCGGCCAACTTCGAGGTGTTGAAGTGACGGTTCCGCAAATCGCGGTTCGGCTCGGCCTCGAGCTTCACCGGTCCGATCAGCTCGCTCGACTGAATCGCGGTGGGCATGTGGAGGTGGTACAGCAGCGACGAGGGGCCGCTGAAACCGCGATTCCCGATCAGCTCCTCATAGTGGAGAGACCCGTCGGGGCGCTTGAGGACAGTGTGCCGCTTTGCCGGGAGCAATCCCTGGCGGTGATATCGATGCATGGACCTCTACCTGCGCGAGAACCCGACCCGGGCGACGACAAAGAGGCCGCCGAGATCTTTTTCGTCATAGACCTTCGAAATCCCGCCCGCGCCGACCGCGTTCGGGATCATCGTGATCCCGCCTTCGATGGCGATCCGGAGGACACCGGCCTGTCGTTCGAGCCCGAGCCGCGCTTCGAACAAACCAGCCGTTCCGTTCGACTTCTCGACGAGGCCGGCGATGTCGCTCGATTCCTTCCACGAGGCGACCCCTCCGCCGATGGTCAGGTATGGGGACACCGGACCCACCTCGCCGAAGCGATACGAAAGCGACGCGATACCTTCAGTCCGAGTGAGGGTCAGCGGATGGCCGAGGCGGAACGCTTCAGACGTCCGGTCCATCGCGAAGGCCCGTTCTCCCTTGCGGGCAATGCGCCTCACATCGACGCCGAACCGCCACCTGGAGCCTCGATCGTAGGAGAGACCGACGCCTCCGCCGAATCCCTGTTTCGAACCGAAGATCGCCTTCTCTGTGTCAGGCGAATTGGACATCGTGCGAAGCCCGCCATCGATGAGGAACGCAAAGGAGCCCGCCTGAGCGGAAGGGGTCGTCATGAAGGACAATCCGAGGACAAGACCGAAGACCAATCGCTTCACTTGCTGAGCCCCAGGCCTTTGAGCGCTTCCGCCGGTCGAATGAGACCAAAGCCGAAACGATCGTCGCGGCCGGCAGCACCCAGATCCTCGGCGGTCTTTTCCATGATCGCCTTGATCGCCTTGGGATCCTTGATGCCCTGCCGGGCCAGCAAAGCCGCGAGGGCGGAGACCTGCGGGGCCGCCTGTGACGTCCCGACCACGAAGTAGTAGGCGAAGTTGTCATAGCGGCCGAGAGCGGCGGTCGCCGGATCGAAGGTCTGTTGAAGCACGCCGTCGGGACGCCCATCGCCGTTGTCGTCGCGCCGCAGATCGCCCGCGGGGGCCATGAGATCGAGGGCCGTGCCGAAATTCGAATAGGGGGCCTTCTCTTTCCGCCCGTCGACCGCACCGACCGCGATCACGTTATCGAACGCCGCCGGGTAGTCCACGGTTCCGATGTTGTCGTTGCCGGCCGAGGCCACCACGGTGATCCCGGCCGCCACCGCTCGGTTGATCGCATCCTCGAGCGCCTGCGTGCGCGACGAGCCTCCGAGGCTCAGGTTGATCACGCGGACCGGATTGATGCCGCCCTGGCGGAAGTTCACGACATAGTCGATGCCTTCCGCGACCTGGGCGTTGAAGCCCTCGCCGTTCTTGTCGAGGACCTTCACCGGCATGATCGCGCTCAAGTGAGCCAGGCCCGCGGCCCCGATGCCGTTATTCGTGGCCTCCGCGATGACCGAGGCCACGTGGGTGCCGTGGAAGTTGTCATCGTTGGCGTGCGAGTCGCGCGTGAACACGTTGAAGCCTTGGAGGAACACCGTGCCGCCGAAGTCAGGCGCCTTGCGGTAGGGCCCGAAATCCTCGTAGGCGACGCCGCTATCGAGCACGGCCACCGCCACGGAGGGGTCGCCCTTCTGGATATCCCAGGTTCGCTCCGCGCCGAGCTTCTTGAGGTGCCACTGAAGCGCGAATCGTTCGTCGTTGGGCGTGAAGTGGGCGCGAACCGGAGCGTCGATCTCCGCGAACTCCACCTCGGGCATCGAGCGGAACCGATCGATGAGCGCCGGAGCGTCGAGCCCCGCCATCGGCTCGACGACATAGCGAGCGCCGAACGCGCTTCTCGAAGCTCGACCTCCGCCGGCATCGCTGACGCACCGCTCCGCCTGCCTCTCGCCCACCGCCTCTTTGAACTGGACGATCACTCTTGGGGCGGACCGAGGCGCGGGCGCCTCCACTCGCTCAAGGTTGAGTGCTATCTGATCGAGGACGCGTACGCCATCGTCGGCCCTGACGGTCGGGCCGTCGAGCCGGCTTCCCGGGAGCGTCACGATGAGCCCCGCGCCGAAAAGGCCCGCGGCCAGGGCGATGAGCCATATTCTCTGCATCCCTCGCGAGTATAGGACGCGAGGCGCGCCAAACCCCCGGCGACTCCACTATCGTAGAGAGGTGATGACGGCCATGGGGGCACCACCGTTCGACCTCACGCGCTTCGAAGCCCGGCTTCTCGCATCGCTCACGCCCGAATGGCGGATCCAGGAGTATCTGGATACGAAGTTGCTGTATGACACGAAAGGCGGCGGCTGTCGATCGCCGCGCCGGGTCATCCGCGACGGAGAGTGCCAGTGTATGGACGGCGCCATGTTCGCGGCCGCGGCGCTGCGCCTGCAGGGACGGCCGCCCCTCATCCTCGACCTCGAAGCCGATCAGGACGACGACCACGTTCTCGCGGTGTTCAAGACGAAGCACGGCTGGGGTGCGGTCGGCCGGTCGAACTACTCCGGCCTGCGATACCGCGAGCCGGTGTATCGCTCGATCCGCGAACTCGTGATGTCGTATTTCGAGTCGTATTTCAACCTGCGCCGCGAGAAATCCCTCCGCGCCTACTCACGCCCGGTGAACCTGGCTCGTTTCGACCGCGTCCAGTGGATGACCACCGAGGAAGATGTGTGGGACATCCCGAACCACCTCGTGAAGATCCCCCACACGAAGATCGCGAGCCCTGCGGCCATCAAGACGTACTCGAGGGTCGACCGGCGTCTGTTCGACGCGGGCCTCGTGGGCAAACGTCACTAGGCAGGACGACAAACGTGCTCTTCGACAGATTCGCCCCGAAGATCTCCGCCACCGAGCGACAGGCTTTGGACGCGGGGACGGTGTGGCTCGAACGAAGCCTCTTCGCGGGCCGTCTCGACTGGAACGAGATCGCGAAGGAGGCCTATCCAACCCTCAGCCTGGGGGAGCAGGCCTTCCTCGACGGCCCCTGCGAGGCGGTGTGCCGCGCCGTCCATCCGTGGCTGTGCCAGGAAACGATGGACCTGCCGGTCAGCGCGTGGGAGATCCTCAAGCGGGAGCGCTTCTTCGGCCTGACTCTCGCGCGCGAACGCGGCGGGCGCGGTTTTTCGGCCCTCGGTTTCACCGCCGTGGTGGCCAAACTCGGATCGCACTCGATGCCTCTCGCGGTCGCGGTTCTCATTCCAAACTCCGTGGGGCCCGGCGAACTGATCGAGCGTTACGGCACCGACGAGCAGAAGTGGGAGTACCTCGACGCTCTCGCGCGCGGCGACGAGATGCCGGCCTTCGCCCTCACCGAGCCGGGCGCGGGATCGGACGCCGCCTCGATTCAGTCGCGCGGTCGCGTGTTCCGGGACGTGGATGGCGAACTCAGGATCGAACTGAACTGGCGCAAGCGCTACATCACGCTCGCGCCGATCGCCACGATCCTCGGCCTGGCCGTCGTGCTCGAGGATCCCCAGGACCTGCTCGGAGAGGGTCCCAACCCCGGCATCACCTGCGTGCTGGTGAAAACCTCGCTACCAGGCGCCATGGTCGGCCGCCGTCACGACGCGATGGGGATCGCGTTTCCGAACGGCCCCACGGAGGGCGAGAACGTGATCGTGCCGTCGAGCGCGATCATTGGCGGTCCCTCGGGCGCGGGGCGAGGGTGGTCGATGCTCATGGAGGCGCTCTCCGCCGGCCGAGGTCTCTCGCTGCCCGCGCAATCGGCGGGCGGGATCAAGCGAATGGCGCGCGTGGTGACCGCCTACGCCGAGGTGCGGCGTCAGTTCGGCATGCCCATCTCCCGATTTGAAGGCATCAAGGAGAAGAT
>JANNJB010000379.1:0-2670 GCA_031405615.1 Vicinamibacteria bacterium
TCACGTTGATCTCGCCGATGCTCTTGTGGGCACGCTTTCTCCGGAAAGCCTGATAGCCAGCGGCGGCAGCACGGCCCCCTCCTCCGTCTCCCGAATTTGTGGGTCCCATCGCGAGGGCCGTCCTTAAGTGAAGTTCCGTTCGACCATGCTGATGAACTCCATCGCGAAGTCATCCATCGTGGCCGAAAGGGCCTTCAGCCGATCCGAGAAGAAGTTGAAAGCGAGAGCGGCGGGGATGGCGGCGAAAAGACCGGCGGCGGTCGTGATCAGGGCTTCCGAGATTCCAGGCGCCACGACCGCCAGATTCGCCGAACCCTGCCGTCCGATTTCACCGAAGGCGTTCATGATGCCCCACACGGTTCCGAAAAGCCCGACGAAGGGCGACACGCTCGCCGTGCTGGCGAGGAAGCTGAGGCGTTTCTCGAGACGGGTCTCTTCGATCGAGGCGGCGCGGGCAAGGGCGCGCGATACCGCGTCGAGGCTCTTGATCGAGGGACGCGGGTTCGCAGGGCCACCGGCCGGGCGGATCTGCTGATTGATCTCCTGGTACCCGGCCTGAAACATCCCGACGAGAGGCGAATAGGAGAGCTGGTTCGCCACCGCATTGACCTCGGAGAACTTCTGACTCTTGCGGAACACTTCCAGGAACCGCCTGGATTCGCGCGAGGCCCGGGCGAAGGTCGTCCACTTGTTAATGATGATCCCGAACGAGATGAACGAGAAGACCAGAAGCAGCACCAGCACCGCGATGGCGGTGGGGCCGGAGTGTTTCAGGAAGCCTAGGGCGCCCCCACCGAAGGCGTCGGCGGCGCTGCTTTGGGCCAGCAGAAAGTGGATCATCATCTGTATGCTGTTGTCGACCTTTCAGGATCGCACAATATCTTGTGTGGGTCAACGAATGGACCCGGAACCGCGAGGGTTCCATGCTACCCTCACGGGCCCTCTTATGCTCCGTGTCCTGCGCATCGAAAACCTCGCGATCGTGGCCTCGGCCGAGATCGAGTTCGGCCCGGGCCTGAACCTCCTCACGGGCGAGACCGGGGCGGGGAAGTCGATTGTGGTCGATGCGCTCGGCCTCGTTTGCGGCGAGCGGGCCGACGGCGACCTGGTGCGGACCGGCGAGGACAAGGGAACCATCGAGGCGATCTTCGACGTTCCACCGGGGTTCGACTTCCAGGCCCTCGGCCTCGGCATAGACGAGCCCGAGGGCGAAGTGGCGATCCGGCGCGAGATCCTTGCTTCGGGCCGAAGCCGGGCCATGATCAACGGCGTGACCGTCTCGCTTGCGGGACTCAAGAGTGTGGGGCAGGAGCTGGTCCAGATTCACGGTCAGCATCAGCATCACGCCTTGTTGAATGCCGACTTCCACCTCTCGTTTCTCGACGTCTTCGCCGGATTGCAGACCAGAGCGGCGAAAACGCGGGCTCTCTTTGGCGAGGCGCAGGGGGCCGACGGAGCCCTGCGGGATTTCCGCGAGAAAGCCCGGCAATTCGGGCGCGAGCGGGAGGCCCTTCGATTCCAGGTCGAGGAAATCCGCAAGGCGGGCCTGCGGGAGGGCGAGGAGAGCGAGCTTCGCGAGGAACGTGCGCGGCTGCGCAACTCGGAACGCCTGGGTGAGCTCACCGCGGAAGCGACCCGGCTGATCGACGGCACCGACGACGACTCGGACCACGCGCTCCTCTCTCAACTGCGGTCGCTCGGAAAACGTCTGGATGAGATCGCGCGGCTCGATCCCACCGCCCTGCGCGAGGCGACGGCCCGCCACGCCGAGGTCCTCGCGCTGCTCAACGACTGGTCGGCGGAGCTTGGAGGCTACGTCTCATCTCTTGATGCACAGCCGGGCCGGATAGATGAGGTCGAGTCCCGTCTGGCCACCTTAGAGCGTCTTAAGAAGAAATACGGCTCAAGTATTGATGAAATCATGAGTTTCTTATCAGACTCAGAGGCCAGGCTCTTGGCTCTCGACGACCCCGATGCCGAGGACAAGCGGCTCGCCAGCGCGGTGGCCTCGGCCTGGGCGGCCTATTCGTCGGCGGCCAGCGCGCTCTCTAAAGATCGTCGCGCCGTGGCTTCGCGGTTGCAAAAGGCCGTCGCGAAAGAGCTGACCGACCTTGCCATGGCCCAGTGTCGTTTCGAAGTGCGATTCGAACCCCGCGCGCTGAATGCGGACGTCGACTGGAAAGCCCAGGGCCTCGAGACCGGGGAGTTCTACCTCTCCGCGAATCCCGGTGAAGAACTCAAGCCGCTGAAGTCGGTTGCGTCGGGTGGCGAACTCTCGAGGGCGCTGTTGGCGCTTCAATCCCTTCTCAACGCACAACCCTCCGGCGCCGTGGTCTTCGATGAAGTCGATGCCGGCATCGGCGGAGCCGTCGCGGAAGCGGTGGGCCGCAGGCTCGCGCGAGTCGCACGCGAACGTCAGGTGCTCTGCGTGACCCACCTCGCCCAGGTCTCGGCCTTCGCCGACCGGCATTATGTGGTCGAGAAGCGCGTGGTTCGCGGGCGCACGATCACCGAGGTGCGCGAGGTCTCAGGTCGGGATCGCGTGCGCGAGGTCGCTCGTATGCTGGCCGGGGAAGTGGTTACCGGATCCGCGGAGAAGAATGCCGAAGAACTGATCGACCGGGTTCGGCTCATCGACAATGCCGCGAGAGCCTGAGGAGCGGAGGGGTG
>JANNJB010000380.1:0-6478 GCA_031405615.1 Vicinamibacteria bacterium
CCGATCGCACGGCGCTACTTTCGCGCGTTCGGAAACAAGCTTGTTTCCGAGGTCTTCCAGAAACTCGAGCGTGCCCGCCTTCTTCACTCCTATCCCCCGCTCGTGGCTCTTTCAGGACGCCCGGTCGCTCAGGCGGAGCACTCCGTGTACCTCGGCCCCGAAGGCGTGATACAGCTGACGTAGTGAAAACCCGACTGGCGTATTCGACCGCGGGCGGCGAGACGCCGGCGCCTAAAGCCCTTGCCGCCGAGATGGAGCGCAAGACGAAGGGGGCGCGAATTCGGCTCGAGAAGCGCGCGTCGGGCCGCGTCGTCACCGTCATCGCGGATATCCCGGGCACGGGGAGCGAGATCGAAGCCCTCGCGAAACTTCTGAAGACGCGCTGCGGCACCGGTGGCTCCCTGAAGGATCTCGATATCGAACTTCAGGGTGATCGGCGGGACGCGGTCCAGGTGGTGCTGCGCGAAAGGCGAATCCCTCACAAACTCGCGGGCGGCTGAGAGCCGTGTCTATACTGACGATGTGGACGCTTCCGTAACGCGACGAAGGACCGGGGCCTGGATGCTCGTCCTGGGCCTCTACGCCCTGGTTTCGATCGTGGCGCCTCTACTCCACCACGACTTCGCGTGTCACCTCCAGTCGCGGCCGCACTGTGACGCCTGCACCGCGAGCCCCGAGGCTTCACGCATCGAAAGCGGAGTGGTTCTCGTTTCTCGCATCCAGCCGATAGGGACAAAGCTCCCGGAGAACGTCGTCGCCAGACACTGGGCGGAACGACCCTCCTCGCCCGGTCGGGCGCCTCCGTCGAACCTCCTCGCCGTTTAGTCCCGCCCCTCGGCCTCTGGCCGCCGCCGGAATCCCCATTTGAGGGAGACGTGCCTTTTGGAGCGGGTTCGAGATCTTCGTGGCATCTCTTTGAAGGAGGCCCACCTTGTTCGACGTTCGAGTTTTTGTTCTTCTTGCCGCACTCGCTCTGGCGAGTCCTGCTCTCGCGCAGCCCACCGAAGCCGATCGGCTGCGGGCCGAACTCGAGGCGCTGCGCTTCGAGTTTTCGACCCGCATCGCGGCACTCGAAGCCCGGCTGAACGCCGTGGAGGGTGTCGCGCCGCCAGGGGCCTCAACCAGCGCGCCTGCCCCCACGCCCGCTCCGGTGACCGCACCTCCTTCGCCATCGTCGAAGATGTTCAATCCAGACATCGCCGCGATTGGCGACTTCATCGGTGCTGCAGGAAGAAGCCCGGGCGGCGGTGAGCCCTCCCTCGAATTCCACGAAGCCGAGATTTCCCTTCAGGCGGTCGTCGACCCGTATGCGCGCGCCGATGTCTTCCTGACGTTTGGGCCCGAGGAGGTCGGCGTGGAAGAAGCGTTCATCACCTTCCCCACGCTTCCGGGCGGCTTCCTGATGAAGGTGGGACAAATGCGCGACGCCTTCGGGAAGATCAACGCGACTCATAATCACGTCCTTCCCTTCCCGGATCGTCCCCTGATGATTCAGAACCTTCTCGGCGGCGAAGAGGGATTGGGCGACTCGGGCATCTCCGTCTCGCGCCTTTTCCCCAACAGTTTCGCGTTCCTCGAAGCCACCGGTCAGGTGTACCGGGGAGAGTCGGCGATCTTCCGGGCGGAGAAACGCAGCGACCTCGCCTACGTTTCCCACCTCCGCGGTTACCGCGACCTGACGGAGTCCACGAACCTCGATCTCGGCGCCTCGTGGGCGCGCGGGCACAACGACGCGGGAGGAGGCGAGACCACCCGGCTCCTGGGCGCGGACGCGACGTTCCGCTACCGGCCCTTGAGGCGCTCGATCTACACGCATCTGCTTGCCCGCGGTGAGGTCGCCTGGAGCCGCCGTTCCGAGCTTTCCGGGCCCTCGTCGTTCGGCGCCTACGGGTACCTCGAATATCAGTTCGCGCGGCGCTGGACCGCGGGAGCGCGTTTCGACACCGCCGAACGGGCGATCGATCCTTCCATCAACGATCGGGGCGCCTCGCTCCTCATGACCTACAAGCCGAGTGAGTTCTCCCTCATCCGCGGCCAGTATCGCCACACCCGCCCAGGCGACGGCCGACCGCGAGCGAACGAGTTCCTCTTTCAGTTCCTCTTCTCCATCGGCGCCCACGGCGCCCACCCGTTTTAAGGAGCAGGCCCATGTTTCTCCGCTCTGCCGCGCTTTTCGCGATCGTTGTTTGCGGCCTGCCCGGCCTCGCCATGCGCGCCGATGCGGGCCTCAAGGTTGTCACCAGCACCGAGGATCTCGCTTCCTTGACGCGTGAAGTGGGCGGCGACCGGATAACCGTCGACGCCATCGCGAAGGGCTATCAGGATCCGCACTTCGTCGAGGCGAAACCGAGCTTCATCCTGAAACTGCACGCCGCCCAACTGCTGATCGTGGTCGGCCGCGAGATGGAAGTGGGCTGGCTGCCTCCGCTTCTCCAGCAAAGCCGTAACGCGAAGATCCAGCCGGGATCACCCGGCTATCTCGACGCCTCCCTGACCGTTCGCATCCTCGACATCCCGCAGGGCCAGATCACGCGCGCCATGGGAGACGTTCATCCTTTCGGAAATCCCCACTACTGGCTCGACCCCGGCAACGGCCGGCGCATCGCCCAGGCCATTCAGGCGAAGTTGTCCGAACTCCAGCCCGCGGATGCCACTTTCTTCGCGCAGCGCTTCAACGACTTCGACAAGCGCCTCGCCGAGGCCGAGAAACGCTGGGACGCCGCCCTGGCCCCCTACAAGGGAACGAAGGTCGTCACCTATCACCGCTCGTGGGCGAACTTCGTGGACCGTTTCGGTCTCGACGTGATGGGTTATGTCGAACCCAGGCCCGGCATTCCACCTTCCCCCCAGCACACCATCGCGCTGATCGCAGAGATGAAGAAGGCGAAGGCGTCGATCATTCTGGTCGAGCCCTACTTCGACCTGAAGACGCCACAATCCGTCGCCCGCGAGACGGGCGGCACGGTAGTGGTTCTTTCACCTTCGGTGGGCGGAGAGAAGGACATCACGGACTACATCAGTCTCTTCGATCACGATGTGAGACTCCTCGTGGCTGCCTTGAAGGCCGCCGGGCACTGAACGATGGACACCACCATCCTCGAGTTCCTCGCCGCTCCCTTCGCAGCAAGCCTGATCCTGACCGGCATCCACGCCTACCTCGGCGTGCACGTGGTCGAAAGGGGCGTCATCTTCGTCGACCTCTCGCTCGCGCAGATCGCGGCGCTTGGGAGTACGGTGGCCCTGCTTCTCCCTTTCTCGGATGGAGATCCCCACGGCCCCTGGACCTACTGGATCAGCCTGCTCTTCACGTTCATCGGAGCAGCGATCTTCGCGTCCATCCGGTCGAAAAAGGCGAGGATCCCGCAGGAGGCGATCATCGGAATCTCCTACGCGGTGGCCTCGGCCGCAGCCATCCTGGCCATGAGCAAGGCCACCTCGGAGAGCGAGCACCTCAAGGACATGCTCGTCGGCAACATCCTCGCGGTGTCCTGGCCCGAAGTCGGGAACACCGCTGCTCTCTATGCCGCGGTGGGCCTCTTCCACTACATCTTCAGGCGGCAGTTCCTTGCTATTTCCATGGATCACGACAAGGCGGAGGCGAGCGGGCTCAACGTGCGCTTCTGGGACTTTCTTTTCTACGCCTCCTTCGGCTTCGTGGTGACCTCCTCCGTCTCGATCGCCGGCGTGCTGCTCGTGTTCTGCTATCTCATCGTCCCATCCGTGGCGGCGATGCTGTATTCCCAAGACATCGGGAAACGCCTCGCGATCGGGTGGACCATGGGGACCATCGTGTCGGCCCTGGGTATCTACCTCTCGGTGCTGCTGGACCTGCCCACCGGAGCCGCCATGGTGTGCACCTTCGGCCTGGTCCTCATTCTCATGGCCCTCGTCAGGCCCCTCATCGTGCGCGCCTAGCCGGGGCGGCGCACCCTCCGATCTGCCCCCCCGCTGCGCGCGGCGCGATAACCTCGGCGCATGATCCACCTTGATCGAAGTCCGTTTCGCCCGGGCCTGCTCGAAGACCGAACGCTTTTGATCACCGGAGGCGGCACCGGCCTCGGCCGGTCCATGGCGCTCAAGTGCGCGGGCCTTGGGGCGCGGGTCGCAATCGTCGGCCGGCGCGAGGATCCGCTCAAGGCCACGGTCGATGACATCGGAAGGGTGGGCGGGAAGGCGGCGTTTTCAACCTGCGACGTGCGCGACGCGGCCTCCGTGCGGGCGGCCTTCGATCAAGTGGAGCAAGCACTCGGCCCGATCAACGCTCTCATCAACAACGCGGCCGGCAACTTTCTCTGCGCGTCCGAGGACCTCTCCGACAACGCCTTCGACGCGGTGGTGAAAATCGTTCTCTATGGCACGTTCAACTGCACGCGCGAACTCGGCAAGCGTCTCATCGATCGGAAAGGCGAGGGGAACATCCTCTCCATCGTGACGAGCTACGCGAAGACCGGATCGGCCTTCGTCCTGCCCTCGGCCTGCGCCAAATCCGGGGTTTTGTCGATGATGCAATCGCTCGCCGTCGAATGGGCGGCCTACGGCATTCGTCTCAATGCGATCGCCCCCGGGCCCTTCAAGACCGAGGGCGCGTTCTCGCGGCTCATGGTCGGAGAACTCGAGAAGCAGGCCCTCCGTCGCGTCCCTTCGAGGCGCTTCGGAGATCATGATGAGTTGACGAATCTGGTCGCCTACATGCTCTCGGACGCGAGTCCGTATCAAACCGGAGACTGCGTGACCATCGATGGCGCCGAGGCGCTGTTCTCGGGCCAGCAGTTCGCGGGCTTCGTCCATATCGACCGCGCCGCGGCCAAGGAGATGATGTCTTCGGCGCGGCCGAAGAAGTAGGCGGCCTCAGCTCGCGGGAACCGCGCCGCGAGCCGCGAAGAGGTGCAACGGGCCCGGTGGTGCGGCCAGACTGACCAGGGTTCGCCCGAACATCGAACGTGGATCCACATGGGTCACGTCATGGGCGTCGAGAAGCGCTTCGATCCACGCGGAAGACGCGCCCATGTTCGATGCCCGGCCGAGGAAGAGATGTTCGGCAACGAGAAGACAGCCGACGGAAAGACTCAATTCCTCGACCACGGGCCTTCGGCCCGAGCCGAGATTCTCGAGAGCCGCGCGCAACACCTGATAGGCGGGGCCGAAAAAGGGCTCAGAATCGATATCGAGTGACTGCCGGCGCGCTTCGCCAAAACGAAGACCGTGAAACGCCGGCCCGATGCCGTGCACATGCAGGAGAAGACGAAGCAGCCGGAGGCGCAGGCGAAGCCCCGCGCCCGTCACCAGACCGCGCGAGGCCCAGGGCACCACGGACGCGAAAAAGAAACCCCGAAAGAGGAGGCGCCCGATCGCGGAGCTTGCCGGCTTGAGGTCGGCCGGTTTCGTCGCCGCGAACTCTCCGGTGAGGTTCACGTATTCCTCGAACTTCTCCCCGTCCAGCTTGAGCACACGATGACGTGTCCAGTCCTCCACCAGAGCGGCCATGCGCCCGACGTTGCGCCGGAGCGAGAACGTGGGTTCGTGGAGGTCGAGAATCCTCCTCAGGGTCCAGCGCATGATGTCGAGAAGCTCGGGCTCGAGCGGAACGCCCCGCACCCACTCGAGCGTCACGTCAGCGGGCGAACTTGCCTTGCGCCACCGCGCGGCGAGCGACCCGATCTCGGCCCGTTGGTCGTCGAGAGGCCGACCCTCGTTGCGCAGAACCGTCGGGCAGCCCTGGTTCATGCTCACGCGGGTGTCGCCCGCGACGGGGTCGAACGAATAGGGAAACATCTGGCACGAGAGCGGCTTGGCGGTGCCGCCCATTTCCTCGTGGATACGGCAGCGATTTTCGTCGGAGAGAAAACCGCAGACCCCATCCGGACGTTTTCGAATTCTCAGAAGACCGCCAGCCAGATACTCGAATACCGGGTTCTCGGTCCCCGGCGCGGCCGAGGCCGATTCGCGGAACCAGCGAGCAGCGTTCGCGGCCTCGAGGCGCTGGCTTTCCGCGGGGGTCGCCACGATGTCGAACGAACGGCGGCAGCACTGCCCGCAACCCTTGCAGGTGAAATTCTGTTCGGGATCAAGAACAAGGGACATTGGTGGGCGCAAGCCTATAGCGCCAGGCCGGGAGGGCCGGAGGATGACATAAGGGCTTGCCGGGCGGCATAATTCGACGGAGGCTCTCGCATGAACCACCACACCCTCCTCGTGATACTCGCAGTGGCGGTCGGCGCGGGGCCTGCCTGGGCTGCGGCCAGCCAGGTGGCGGCGGGGCGCGGTTTCAAGGTCTCGGTACCCGCGGGATTCGTGGTCGTCGCGGGAGATCAAGTCAAGCCCGTGATCGACATGGGAGGCCTGGTACTGGCGGCGACCGCACGCTTCGAAGGCACGGGCTTCCTGGCCAGCATCGTCGTGGTGCCGGTGGCAGCGCCGATGGAAGGCGATCTCGGGGCGCCGGCACTTTGCGACCAGTTGGCGCAGGGTTCGGCCGCCA
>JANNJB010000381.1:0-2243 GCA_031405615.1 Vicinamibacteria bacterium
TGAGAGCGCCCTCGGCCTGGAAGAGACCAGTGAGAACGCCGAGCGAGGCGATGAAGGCGGATCCGAACAAACCGCCGAGCGTGCCCTCGATGCTGACGGCCCCTTCGGTTCCTGCCGGGACGGGCCGCAGTGTGGTGATCAGGAACGTCCGCTTGCCATAGGCCTTGCCGATTTCCGACGAACACGTGTCCGCGGCCGCCGTGGCCACCGCCGCCGCGTAGGCGACGAGGAAAGCTGTGCGAAGCGGACCTTCGGACAAAAGGCCGAAGATCGCGAGGAGGGCGGGAACGCCGCCGTTGGCGAAAGCGTTGCGCCATCCGCGCGCGCCGCCCTTTTCCTGCGCGATGCCGAGGGCTGCTTTCCTGGCGTAGCCCAGCTTCGTCACCGTGGAACCCAGGAGGAAGAAACCCGCCATGAGGGCGAAACCCGAAAGACCGAAACCCGCGGTGATTGCGGTGCCGATCAGGATCGCGGAAAGCGCCCCCAGTCGATCGATGGACTTCGACCGCATGGCGAGCCACGCGAAGATCATGTTGACGAGCAGTCCCTGGAAGATCCGGTAGTCGAGTCCGATGGCGTTCGCGCCAACGCCGCTCAGCGAAACGAGGATCGGCAGGATCACGGCGCCCGCGAGGGGGACGGTGAGGTTGTCGTCCAGTGTGGTGTCCATCGACTCCACGAGTGCGGTCAGGAACGCGAGGGTCAAGACGATGACGAAGGTGCGGGCGGGATCGAGGTCGGGTTTCGTCCACACCGCGAGGCCGAACGCGCCGAGGGTGCCGAAGAGGACGAAAGCGATGAAGCCCAGCCAGCCCTTCGAATCGTTCCAGGGCAGCGTGGGCCCCCGCAGCGCCTGGCCGATGATCGAAGCCATGCCATCGCCGAGTGCCAACAGGCCCCAGATAGCCGCGGCCATCCAGAGCCGGTCGTGGAAAACGAGGATGAGGCCGAGGACGGACAGCGGGTAGATGAGGATGCCCCGCGCGCGGCCCCGTGCGAGTTCACTTTCGCGCCACATCGACTTGCCGCCGATGCGCGGAAGGACCTGCCAGTTGAAGACGAAAGCGGCGATCGCCATCAGCACGGCCTGGAACGGGGTCAGGAACCGAAGCGCCAGTGCGAAGCCGCCGACCGCGATGTGGACGAGCTTTCGTTTCCACTCACCCGGGGGGACGGTGGGGAGTGCCGGGGCCGCGTGTTTTTCCTTCGCGATGTGCTTCGACTTCCGGCCCATCAGGCGTGTCCCTCCGCGACCAGCCAGTCCACGGTCAGGCCGATGCCCTCGGCGAGCGGTCGCACGCGATAGCCGAGTTCTCGGGTGGCCTTGTCACTGCGATAGGCCCAGTTCTTCTCGAAGATCCCCACCGCCTGGTGGGTGAGGTCGGGCATCTTTCCGGTGAGATCCGCCCAGAACCACATCGCTCGCCCGACCAGGCGCGACAGGCCGTAGGGCAGCTTTCGCGGAGACAGATCGCGACCTGAACGCGCGGAGGCCGCCGCGAAGACCTGGGTGAGGGTGGCGTTGTCTCCGCCGAGGAGATACCTCTCACCCTTCCGTCCCCGGTCGAGGGCGGCCACGTGCGCGCGGGCCACATCTTCCACGAACGAATAACTCCACAGCCGGTCGCCCGGCCCCACGATTCCGGGAAGGCGACCGTTCATCTGATCCGCCAGCATCTTCGCGATGATGTTGCCGTCGGTGAGTTCGCCCGGGCCGTACACCACGCCTGGATAGAGGATGACGATGTCGCCACCCTCGGCGGCATACGCGCGCGCCAACTCATCGGCGAGGGCCTTGGTTCGTTCGTAGTCGTTGTGGAACGGCGGCCCGGGATGTTTGTGCGACTCGTCGACGCCGGTTTCCGGCGTGGGCCCGACCGCCATGAACGATGAGGTGTACACGAGCCGGATCCGGTGAGTGCCCGCCGCCGCGATCGCGTTTCGGATGCCGCCGAGGTTGACGTCGTCGAAGTCCTCGCGCCGCGCGCTCCAGATCTTCACCATCGCCGCGGCGTGGATGATGGCGTCACAGCCCGCGGCCGCGGCCGTGAAGACCGCCGCGTCACGCACGTCGCCGTCCACCACGGTGGCCTGTTCCGGCAACCCCGGTCGACGGCCACCGCGGATCAGGAGCACCGTCTCGTGGCCCGCGTCGAGAAGAGCCGAGACCACATTGCGCCCGAGAAACCCAGCGCCGCCGGTGACCAGGACCTTCACGAGTGCCGGGCCTCCCGCTCCTGCCC
>JANNJB010000382.1:0-9907 GCA_031405615.1 Vicinamibacteria bacterium
GGTCATGGTCTCTTGAGTCAACTCTGGCACAAACTAGAAGGCGGAGGTTTGGAATCGGCGCCGCAGACGGTTGCGGACGATGATGGCGGTGAGATTCAGAAGAACAACAATCAGCAGAAGGAAGATGGTTGTCATGTAGACCATGGGCTTTGCCGCCTCGACGTTCGGACTCTGGAAGCCGACATCGTAGATGTGGAAGCCGAGATGCATGAACTTGCGGTCGAGGTGAAAGAACGGAAACACGCCGTCGAGGGGAAGGTCGGGGGCGAGCTTCACCACCCCGGTCAGCATGAGCGGCGCCACTTCGCCCGCGCCCCGCGCCATGGCCAGGATGAGGCCGGTGAGGATGCCGGGGGCGGCCGAGGGCAGGACCACGCGAAGGATGGTTTGAAACTTCGTGGCGCCGAGGGCGAGGGAGGCTTCGCGGATCGACCTCGGGACGGCGGAAAGCGCCTCCTCGGAGGCCACGATCACCACCGGAACGGTCAGCAGGGCAAGGGTGAGAGCAGCCCACAGGATTCCCCCGGTGCCGTAGGTCGGGGTGGGCAAGGCGTCCGAGAAGAACATGCGGTCGATGCCCCCGCCGACGGTGTAAACGAAAAAGCCGAGGCCGAACACCCCGAACACGATGGAGGGGACGCCGGCAAGATTGTTGACGGCGATGCGCACCAGCCGCACCAGGATGCTCTGGGCCGCGTACTCGCGCAGGTACAAGGCGGCGAGGACCCCCGTGGGAACCACGACCAGGGTCATGAGAAACACCATCATCACGGTGCCGAAGATGGCGGGGAAGATCCCGCCTTCGGTGTTCGCCTCCCTCGGATCGTCCCAGAGGAAGCTGCCGAGTCGACTGGCGTAGATCGAGGCCCGCTGGAACCACGAAAGGGTGTTGGCCGGGTAGGCGCGATAGACGTCGAGAAGCCTGAGTTCCTTCTCCTCTCCCGACGCCGACTTCAAGACCAGGGTGAAAGCGGCGGCCTTGGCGACGATCTGCTCCAGTTCCTTCTGTTTCGTTGCGTAAAGCTGCTCGTCGGCGACCACGCCTCCGGCAATGCGGTCGCGTTCGGCTTTCTGATCCGGCCCTCCGGGATTGCGGCGGGCCTGGGCATCGAGGGACCGAATGGAAAGGCGTGCTTGTTCGATGCGCCGGTTGATCGCGCCGATTTCGTCCTTTTCGACCCGCTTTATTGCGGCTCGGTCCTCTTCGGCCGCCTTGAGTCTCGCGCCCAGTCCTGCGGCCACCGCCTCGGGCGAGGATGCGATCTCGCGGCCTCCCTCGCTGATCCGCACCGGAAACCCCAGGAATGGCCCGTATTCGCTACGTTCGACCAGCCAGGCGTCTTTGGGACTCTCACGCCTGACGATCTCCGCGTCGTTCACCCACTCGAAATCGATCCCCTGGAGATCGCGATTGCCCACCTTCAGGAGCGTTCGCATGTTGATCAGGTGATCGGGGTGACCCGGGTTTGGGATCCCCTCATGGGCCGAGACTTCGGCCAGGCGTTTCGATCCATCCTTCAGGGTGAGCTGGACGAGCGGACGCGGCCAGAAGAATCCGAGCCCGTTGGTCAGGATGATCGCGATCAGGCCGCCGATCATGAGCAGGCACACTCCGAGAGCGCTCGCGGTGAACCAGACCAGGGACTCGCCCGCGGGGCGGGTGCGTTTGGCGGACAAGGCCTGGTTCATAGCGCCTTGTAACGCTCGCGAAGTCGCTGGCGGACGATCTCGGCCAGGGTGTTGACCACGAAGGTCATGATGAAGAGCAGCAGGGCGGCGAGGAAGAGCACGCGAAAGAGGGTGCCCCCGTTGGGCGCTTCTGGTATCTCGACCGCGATATTGGCGGAGAGCGTTCGCATTCCGTTGAAGACCGACCAGTCCAGCACCGGAGTGTTGCCGGTGGCCATGAGCACGATCATGGTCTCGCCCACCGCGCGCCCGAATCCAATCATGATCGCCGAGAAGATGCCCGGGCTCGCGGTGGGAAGAACCACGCGCACCGCGGTCTGCCAGCGGCTGGCCCCCAGGGCCAGGGAGGCCGCGGTCAGGTTCCCAGGGACGCTCGAGAAGGCGTCCTCGGTGATGGTGAAGATGATGGGAATGACCGCGAAGCCCATGGCCAGGCCCACCACTATGGAGTTGCGCTGGTCGTAGACGAGACCGGTGGCGGCGCCGAGCCATCCCTTGAAATCGGCGCCGAAGAGCGAACGCTCGATGGTGGGACCCAAGGCCAGGGCCATCATCGCTCCGAGCAGGCACAGCGGCACCACCACCGCGAGTTCCGTCCCGGGACGAAGTCGCGAGCGCAGTTTGAGGGGCAGGACGTCCCAGAGCAGAACCCCGCTGGTCCCGACCGCGGGGAGCAAGACCGCCATCAGAAGGACCGGCACGATGTGTTCCTCCACCCGGGAGGCCAGCCACAAACCGGCGATGAAGCCGACGACGACGCTGGGCAGCGCGGCCATGATCTCGACCGTGGGCTTGATCTTCTGGCGGATGGTCGGGTGGGCGAACTGCGAGGTGTAGAGAGCGGCCATCAGAGCGATGGGAACCGCGAAGAGCATGGCGTAGACCGTGGCCTTGATGGTGCCGAAAATCAGGGGCACCATGGAGAACTTGGCTTCAAACTCGTCGGTCGACCCGGTCGACTGCCACACGTACTGCGGCTCGGGGTAGCCCTCGTACCAGGCCTTGCCAAAAAGAACGCGGGCGGTGATCTCCGGGTGAGGGGCCTGTAGACCGTAACGGGCGAGCCGGCCGTCGGTGAGAGTCGCGAGAACCCCATCGCTCTTGGGCGCGATCACTGCGCGCACAATGGGCGCATCCGGCGGAACGAGCGACGCCACCACGCGCTCGGAGGTCAGATGCACCAGCCGCAGCGAACCGTCTCGGCCCACGGCGAGAAAGTTCTTGTCACGCACTGAAGGCACCAGATCGACCACCGCGGCGCTTTGTCTTTCGTAAACGTGAGCGCGGGCCAGCACGGGTTCGGGGTCGTCGTCTTTGAGTCTCACCCGGAAGTAGGCCGCGATCCCTCCCTGGTCGTCGCCCACCAGGAGCGAGACGTCGGCGTTGGCCCAGGCCATGGCGGTCACCCGGGCCGGCGCCAGCGAGCGGTTGTCCACCAGTCGAATGGGCGAGCTGAGTTCCCACAGGTACATTCCTCCCCGGTCGGTGGCCGCGGCGAGAAGGTCGGTGCGGGCCAGACGCAGGTGGGTGATGGTTTCTCCCGCTCCCACTTCCAGGGTCTCCTTGAGGTAGGCGACGTCCTCCGGCCTCTTCCGCATCACCACGATCTCCCGGTCGCCCGCCACGGCCGCGAGCACCGAGGTCCCATCGCGTTCCCGACCGTCCACCAGACGAAGGACGCGACGAGCCGGATCCATCTCGACCAGGGCCTCGGCTCGGATATCGCTGGTTACGTCTATGAGCTTGTCGGACTCGTACTGGGGCTGGAATCGAAGGTGAATCAGAGCGGCGCGACCGTCCGAGGTCCCAGCCACCAGAAGACTGCCGGTGGCGTTCCGGGCGGCGGAGGTCAGGGTCGCGCCACCTAGATCGGGGAGCTTTTCTTCCGTCTCAACCTTGCCGGTCTCGATGTTCGAAATGTTGAGCGATCCGCCCGGCATGAGGCCATAGAGCTTGAGTTGATACTCGTCCGCTCCGAGAGTGAGCGCTCCTTGAAGAACCGAGGCGTCCGCGGACTTGAGCTTGCTCGTGGTCGCGGGGCGGAACAGGGGCCAGGCCTCTCCCAGTATGAAGAGGAAGATGAAGAGGACGCTGACCACGACACTGAAGCCGCCCAGGGTGATGACCCCGCGGGCGACCTTGTCCCACGCCTTGACCCGGGCAATCCGCTTCGAAGCGGCTTGCATCCGCTGTCGGATCGACTCGGTCTTGACCTCGTTCATGTTCTCGGGGCGCCTGCTACGAGGCGTCCGACGCCTACTTGATCTTCGCGAGCTCCTGCTTCACGATGTCGGCAGGAAGAGGGAGATAGCCGTCCTTCAGAACCACTTCCTGGCCTTCCTTGCTGAAGATGAGCTTCAGGAACTCGCGCACCAGGGGAACGCCCGCCTTGTCCGGCGCCTGGTTGACGTAGAGGTAGAGGAAGCGGTTGAGTGGATACTTGCCGCTCTTCACGTCCTCATAACCGCCGGAGGAATACGGCTTCCCTTCCGCGTCGGCAAGGGCGATGACCTTCACGCCGGACGTGCGGTAACCGATGCCGCTGTAGCCCATGCCGAAACGATCTCCGGTGACGCCTTGAACCACCGATGCCGAGCCCGGCTGCTCCTTGACATTGTCCTTGAAGTCGCCGTTGTTCATCGCGAACTCTTTGAAGAAGCCATAGGTACCCGAGGCCGAGTTACGGCCATACAGGCTCACCGGACGGTTCGCCCAGTCTCCGGTCAGACCGAGCTGGCCCCATGTGGTGACGTTGCTCTTGTAGCCGCGGCGGCGGGTTTTCGAGAAGGCCGCGTCGACCTGGGCGAGGGTCAGCTTCTCGAGCGGATTGTCCTTGCTGACGTAGACCGCTAGAGCGTCGTACGAGGTTCGGAACTGCACCGGCTTGAAGCCGTATTTCTGCTCGAACTGGTCGATTTCGGTGGAGCGCATGGCCCGCGACATCGGACCGAACTGGGCGGTGCCGGCGATGAGCGCGGGGGGCGCCGTGGACGAACCCTTGCCCTCGACCTGGACCTTCACGTTCGGATACATCTTGGTGAACGCCTCCGCCCAGAGGGTCATGAGGTTGTTCATGGTGTCGGAACCAATGCTGTTGAGGTTTCCCGAGACTCCGCTGACCTTCTGGTAGGAAGGAAGGGCCGGGTCCACCTGGACCTGCTGCGCCTGGGTGGTGGTGGAGAGGAGGAGTGCGACAGCGGCGAAACGAAGAGTTCGATTCATTGGGGTCACCTTGGAAGTTCGGTAGGATTGACGGACACGCTAGCGGGCGCGCGGGTAGGAGGAGTTACGCCTGTGTTAGTTCCGTGTTAAGTAGCCGCGGCCCAGGGATCCAGGGATCAAAAAACGATCTGGGATTGGAGGCGGAACTCCATGTTCTTGACGCTGTTACCGCCGGCGAGCTCGGTCTTCAGCTGACCGAAGTCGGCCTGGACCTTCAGGTTGTGCCGCCCGTAGTAGTAGGAGAGAGCGCCCCGCAGTTCGGTGCGCTTGTTTGCCGACACGAGGTCGCTCGGATCGAACTGGCCGTAGCGGACGCCGATCTCCCACATTCTTCGCGAGGTGAGCAGATAGGTGGCCTGGCCGAAGAAACCGTCGGAGTTGAACTTGGCGCCCGTTTCCGGGGTCCGCTCCCGGATGTAGTACTCGCCGGTGGCGAAGACTCGCTTGTACTTATAGACGAGGTCGAGGCCATAGACCGTGTCCTTGAGGTCGTTGGCGGTCGTGGTTCGGTGGAAGTTGTTCTTCTCGAAATTCGCCGCGATCGCGAAAAGCGGAAAGTCCGCCGACTCGAAATCTCCTTCCGAGTAGAAGGGCCCGGAAACCCAGGCGCGCTGGACCAGGGCCTGACGGCCGCTGGGCTGGAACATCACGCGAGCGTTGTACTGGAACGCATCGTTGTCGTTGGTGGTGCGGGTCATGCTGTTGCCGTTCGAGACTCCGGCGCGCCATTCGATCTTGTTGTTCGAAGTGGTTCCCCAAAGGGCCAGACCCGTCTCGCGGCCGCGGGCGTACTGGTTCGAGACCTCGGCGCGATCCACGAAACTCTGCGAGCCGGACGAGGTCATCTCCTGACGGCCCCAGGCGGGCTTGAACTGGCCGAACTTGATCCGGAAGCGGTTGCGGCCTTTCGTGGCGTCGACGTCGATCGACGCGTCTTCGAGAATCGCGCCCGCATTGGATCCGGTGACGGCCGGAATGTTGATCTGGAACTCGTAGGTGAGCCACGGCTTCATGGCCCAGCCTTCGAGCTTGAACTTCGCCCGCCGGATGCGGAAGGACCCCTTGTCGTCCCCCTTCGCGGCGGTGCCCGCGGGCTGAACCGAGTCGTCGGGAAGTTCGTGGGTGTAGCGCATCTGGAGCCTGGTGGACATCTCCATGTAGGCGGAGTCGGTGGTGATGCGGGTCTTGCCGTCGCGCCACACCACTTCCATCCGGGGAGGCTTCGGCTTCGTAACCACTTCGGCCACACCGTTCTTGAAGTTGTAGAGGTCGATCGCCTCCTCGGAATCGAAGATGACGGTTTCACCATTGGGGCCGTAGTTCAGTTTGGTGATGGCCCGGCCGGTCTCGCCGGTTTGCGACCAACGGTCGTACTCGGCGCCAAGGTTGAAGACGTAGATGCGCCCTTCCTTAGCAACCTCTTTGTAGTACATGCCCTGGGCCAGAGCGACCGTCGATACGAGAGCGCAGACTAGGCCCGCCCAAAGGATGCTGGTTCTTCGCATGGTTCCTGATTCCTTCCTTAGATTCCCGCCCGAACCGGTTGAAACCACCGGTGGAGAAGTACGGAGCCTAGGTCGGCCAAGAGAACCCAGAGCGTCGCGGGCGTTAACTTCAGGGAAACTGTGACGGCAGCGTGATGCTCGGGCGGCGTCCTCGTGACCTCTAGGTCAGGGCGCGCTGGTTCTGCAGCACCACCGGACCTGTGGTTTGTTTGGCTGCGGTCTTGACCTCGGCGGCCAGTTCAACCAGGGTTCGATAGCTCACACCTGGTTCGCCGCGCCAGCTCACCAGACCGATGGAGACACTGGTGAAGCCAAACCGGCGACGGCGGCCGCGGCGATCGATGCTCTCGATACCTCGCGCCTGTCGGTCCTCGGGGTCGTAGAGTGCCAGAACCCGATCCGAAAACTCGCTGGCCGCCTGTTGCGCCCGGGCCGCGTGGTCCCCCGCCTCGACGATGAACGCGAAATCGTCGCCGCCGATGTGAGCCACGAATTCTCCAGCGCCCTGCTGCAAGTGTTTCTTCAGGGTTTCCGCGAGCAGCAGCAGAGCGGAGTCACCACGACTGAACCCGTAGCGGTCATTGAAGGGTTTGAAGTCGTCGAGATCCGCCCAGCCGAGAACGAAGGGCTTGGTGGCGCGCAATCGGGCGTCGACGGCGCGGGCAAGAGCTGCGCTGCCCGGAAGTCCAGTGAGGGGACTGGACTGAAGCGCGTATTCGACCTTGAGGCGAGTCATTTCACTCAGAAGCCGGTCCACCGGCAGCAGGCCGTGATAGCCGCCGGATTCGTTCTCCACGACCAGCGGGTCGAACCGCCGCCACGCGGGCCGCCGTCGAATGAGCTCGGCGGCCTGCTCGAGCGTCCCCAGCGCAGGCAGGTGATCGAAACCCTCATTGTGGGCTTCGACAAACTCGGAAACCGGTCGGTCGCTCCAAAGCGCATGGCCGTACCGATGGCCGAGGTGGAAGAACAGGACGGTTTGCGTCACGAGGCCCAGAACGCGGGAGTCCTCGAGCACCGGGATGGCCGCAGGTTCAGGCTGCCGTTCGAAAAGCGGGATCAGGTCGCCTACACGCGTGCGCCGTCCGACCCCGTCCCGGGGCAGCGCGAGGGCGCCAATGGTCTCCTCCGGGGAATCGTCAAGAGCGAGGCCGGTTACCCGGAGCGGCGGCACGGTACGCGCCTCGGGCGCGGGCGCGGGCCCTCCGGTGAAATAGCCCTGCACCACTCGGATCCCGCAGGCTCGGACGGTGGCGAGATCCCGTTCGGTTTCGACTCCCTCCGCGATGACGGAACAATTCACCCTGAGACCAAGGGAGCCGATGGTCTCGAGAAAGACGCGCTTGCGGGGATGCTGCCAGGCTCCGGTCACCAGGGCCCGGTCGATCTTGAGGAATTCGGGGCCAAGCTCGACGAGGAGTCGGACATTCGCGAAACCGGCTCCGAAGTCGTCGATGGCCAGTTGAAAGTGTTCATCGCGAAGGGGGCGGAGGGCGGCGGCGAACAGTTCCAGATCGCCTACGTTCTCGGTCTCGGAGATCTCGATGACGATCTGCTCCGGCGAAAACCCGGCCTTCTGAATGCGCTTTGAGAGGGCACCCGGACAGAACCGGGGATCGAGGAGCGCGGTGGGTGAAAGATTGAGAAACAGCCGGCCTTCGGGAAGCTCCGTCGCGAGGGCGAGGTGGGTTTCCATCGCCGCTATCTCGAGCTCGACGAGAGCCGGCGTTCCGGTCACCGCGGCAAAGGCGGCCGAGGGGTTGTTGAGGATCAGATCTGGCGGGAGTCGGAGCAGAGCCTCGAAGCCGATCGCCCGCCCCTCGGCCAGGGAAACTACGGGCTGGAAAACGCTGGTGAAGTCCGAGACGCGGGACAGGAGGGTCGACACCGCATCCCGTTCCAGGGCGCGCGGCGTCGAAATGTCGCGAGCAGCGGCGAGATCGGATCGCATGGACCATCAAGGGTAGCCCCGCGGTGTGACGAAACCGTCACAACACCGTGAATCGCGGGGCGCGAGCGGTCAGGCGGAGGTCGGCATGGCGAAGCGGAAGAAAGAGGCGCTCTCGCGAAGACGGCGCGCCTGATTCGCTATGGCCTCCGCGGTCGCGGAAAGCTGTTCGGATGCGGCGGCCGTCGACTGCGTGACTGCGTCGATCTCTCCGATCGCTCTTGCGATCTGCAGAGCCGCGGCCTGCTGTTCGGCGGAAACGCCCGCCACCTGGTTCGCGGCCACCGCGGTTTTCTCGCTCGCGGGCACGAGGTCGAGAATCAAGCCGGACGCGCGTTCCGCGATCTCGATGCTCGATGCGGCCACGGACCGGATGTCCTTCGATGTCGCCGAACTCCGCGCCGAAAGGTTGCGCACTTCGGCCGCGACCACCGCGAATCCTCTCCCGTTATCGCCGGCCCGGGCGGCCTCGATGGCGGCATTGAGGGAAAGCAAATGGGTCTGGTAGGCGAGGTCCTCGACCGCGGTTGCCTTCTCGATGACCTTCCGCATCGCGAGCACGGTGTCCCGAACACCGTCGCTGCCGTTTCGCGCGCCCGTCGCGTTCTGGGCGGCGAGGGCTTCGGTGGTCCGGCTCAACTGCGCATTCTGCGAGATCGAGGAGGTCATTTGCTGGACGCTCGCCGTCGTCTGCTGCATCGAGGCGGCCTGCCGCGCGGTGCCGAGGGAAAGAGCGTGCGCGGAAGACGAAACCTGCTGGGCCCCGAGCGACACCGATTCCGCCGCAGCCTGGAGATCTCCGAGGATGGATACGAGACGCTCTTCCATGGTCGACAGTGCATTCTGAAGACGCTCCGTTTCGAGGGTTCCTCTCTTGAGGAGCAGCGTCGTCGGTCTGAGGTCTCCCGAAGCAACACGTTCCACTGAAACCGCGCTGTCTTCGAGATCGTTCGAGATCGAGTTCGCCAGCCCCTCCATGCGGCGGATGAGTCGCCGTTCGCTTTGTCGCCCGAGGACGAACTGCAGGACAAGGGCGGCGAGGCCGAGGAGGAACATGACCACCACGGCACGAAACACCGCGGCATCGGCGCGCGCGGTTCGATCGAGTATCCGCTCACGGATCCGGTCCGTGGCAGACGCGAACGGGCCATCGATGACGGACACCGCCTGTTGCTGGCCGAAGCCGGCCGCGAAGGCAAAGATCTCGTCGGAGTGCTTCCTCGCCACCGCCACGTCGGCGAGGATGTCGAGCCCGCTTTCCGCGGCCCCCGTGGAGAGCTCTTCGCTTACGGCCAGGAAGCGCTTCTGTATTTCGGCCTGTCGCGAGAGATCAATCTCCGAGGCCACGCGGCTCACCAGACCGCGCTGGGTCTCCGCCAGAAGGGCGAGTCTGGCGGCCGCGGCCGCATCGGAGTTGATTTGCTGAATCCACAAAGCCGCCAAAAGCAGCACAAGGATGGCGGCGAAGTTAAGCAGAGAGGCTCGCCGAAGGGAAGAGAGCCCCACGTCCGCGATCTCTCGCAGACGAACGCGGATGGTCGGC
>JANNJB010000383.1:0-2376 GCA_031405615.1 Vicinamibacteria bacterium
GGCGATATCGAAGCGGCGCGAAAGGAACTCGAGGCGAAGGGCGTCGTTTTCCTCGGCTCGACGGTGGTAATCCCGGGCAAGGTCCGGCTGGCGGAGTTCAGGGATCCCGACGGCTACAGGCTCCGTCTCGCCAAGGACGACAAGTAGCAAGGGCGCCCAGCTAACGAATGGCGGCCAGGACAACGCCGCCGCCGTGCTTCAGGTGGGGATTCGCGCGGGCGATTGTCAGGGCCTCGGACTCGTCCCGCGCGGCGACGACGAAGTATCCGACCACCGGTTCGTTCGAGCGTCCCGCGGGAAACTCGTGGCGCGTTCCAACCAGTTCCGCGCCATCGGCCGTGAGGCCACGCTTCTGGAGGTCCCCGAGCCAGGCGCCGTACTCGTGGCGGCGGGCCGCGTTTTCCTCGTGGGTGGCGGACGCGCCGCCGGTCAGGAGGAGCACGTACTTCGTTCCGCCGGGCTCCTGGACGGCAGGCGCAGATGCCGTGCTCCGGCCAGCCAGAAAGCCAACGACCGCGAACGCGGCAGCGGCCGCCCACGGCGCCCAGGCCGAGGCGCTACGCGAGCGCGATGACAGCAGGCCGAGCGCGCTCAGCCGGCCCAGGACTCTCGATCTGACCTCGGGTGCCGGTGAGTCGCTTCCATCGGCCAGGCTGCGCAGCGCACGCGCTTCGTCGTCCTTCCAATCAGCGCCTTCGTTGTCATTCATCTTGCGGCTCCTTCTCGATGCAGCTCGTCAGTCTGTGCCCAGAATCCCGCGCAGGGTTGCGCGCGCCCTGAATAATCGGCTCTTCGACGTGCCCGGAGCGATGTCGAGGATCGCGGCGACCTCGTCGTGCGTATAGCCGAGTACGTCGTACAGCTCGATGATTTCGCGACTGTCTTCATCGAGTCGACGCAGGGCCCGCTCGAGCCGCAAGGCATCGAGGCGATCCGGGGGCGACGGGTCGGCGGACTCGGGAAGTTCGTCGATCGGCACAAAGGTTCGCCTGCGCCAGACCTCGCGGCAGCAGTTCATGGTGATGCCGCAGAGCCAGGTTCTCAAGGACGAGTCACCGCGGAACCTCGAAAGAGATGTGACGGCGCGGATCCACGCTTCCTGCAAGACGTCCTCAGCGGCGCTTCGATCCCTGTGCAGCATCCGGAACGCAACGCGAAACAGGTAGGGCGAGTGCCGATCGTAGAGGGGCTCGAAGGACTCGTGCGCCGGTCCTCGAGAAAGCGGCGGACGAGCTCGGGGTCGGATGCGGTCTCGTCTCGGCTCATCGGTTCCAATCGAGATGAGTGACGCGAAACCGGGAAAGGGTTCCCTGACGTCTACTCGAAAGCAGGCGCCGGTATCAGAAGGGACGCCGCGATGGCCGCGACCGATGCGACCAGGCACAAGATCGCCACCACCACGTGGTTGGTGCGCTCGGACTTGAGCGGATCGAGCAGCCAGGCCACGAGCCACCCGCCCAGGAACCCGCCGAGGTGCGCCCAGTTGTCGATGCCTCTCATCACGAGGCCGAAGGCCATGAAGTACAAGACGTTGGTCCAGGCCCATTTCCGGAGGTTGCTCGAACCGGTCCGGCGGCCGTAGTGGACGAGGGCGCCCCAAAGCCCCATGAGCGCTGCGGACGCGCCGAGAGTGAAGAGACCGAAGCCGGGAAAGACGCGGAGCGGCCCTTGAAGAAACGGCGCGACCGTGAGGATGGCGACCGGCGCCACCGAACTCATCACGAACCCGGCGATCGAGGCGAGGGTGTAGACGATCACGGTCCGTCCGGGACCGTAGAGCTCGGCCACTTGCGGGACGAGGATGCGCACCCAATACATGTTGAAGAAGATGTGCAGGAGGCTGCCGTGCAGCCAGCCCGCGGACAGGACCGTCCACCACCGACCGTTCTCCCAGACCGGGTAGATGCCTGACGAGCCCATTCGCTGACCCGCTTCGAGACTGGGAGAAAGCAGGTTCAGCCCCTGAAATCCGATCCCTTCGGGGTCGAGGGCCAGGGACATGCCGTAGGCCAGAACGCAGATGCTGAGGATCAAGGGGCCAAAGCCGAGATCCGCGCCGACGCTGCGGAGCCGGGCGGCGAAGCCGAAAAGGCCTGGGTTGCGCGCACCGCAGTGGAAGCAGGTTTCATCCGAAAGCCCGGTCAGGCCCCCGCAGGAGCGACAAAGAACCGACCCGGTCTGCTGACGTCCCAACATTCAGGTGATCGAGCCTATCCGAAGCCGTAGGGGCACGCTGCGCGTGCCCCGAAACCAAGGAGAATGCCCGAACCATGGACATCAAGAAGCCCGACCGCGTGTTCCCTCTGCTTCGCCCCGTGCGCGAGGCCGACTGGATCCACGACTGGGACCTGGGCCCGGCGGTCCCTGGGCCGCCAA
>JANNJB010000384.1:0-3022 GCA_031405615.1 Vicinamibacteria bacterium
GGAGAGCGCCCGTCCTCGAACGCGTCCTCGCGAGCGCTCATGGATCCCGGCTTGACGCCGACGCCCTTGCCGGGGAACAGCAGCAAGAAGCGTTGGCGCGCCGGTAAGCAGGAAACGTGACAGCTATCTCGGGCGCGGCACGTCCCCTGCCGTGGGCCCGCCCTTGGCCTTGGACGCCCAGGAGCAGCAAACGCTGCTGGACACCCTGAACAGCGAACGCTTCGCCGACACCGCGCCAGCGGCCGTGCACGCCACGCTGCTGGGTCGATGGTCTGGCGGAACTCCTTGATCGTGGTCGCGCCGATCACGCTGATCTCACCGCGCGCGAGAGCGGGCTTGAGCAGATTGGCGGCGTCGAGACCCGAACCCGCGCGGCCCGCCCCCACGATGGTGTGGATCTCGTCGATGAAGAGGATCACGTCCTTCGAGGCGCGCAGTTCATCGAGCAGTTCCTTCATCCTCTTCTCGAATTCGCCCCGATACTCCGTTCCCGCGAGGAGAGCCCCCACGTTCAGTTCGATGATCCGCTTGCCGCCAAGGACCGCAGCGTCCTTCCCCGCGACGCCACGGATGGCCACCGCTTCCACGATGGCGGTCTTCCCCACGCCGGCCTCGCCCACCAGCAGCGGATTGCTCTTGGTCGAACGCGCCAGGGTCTGAAGGACACTGAGGATCTCCTTGCGCCGGCCGATCACCGGACCGATCTCGCCAGCCCGGGCCTGGGCGGTAAGGTCGCGGCCGAAACGGGCGAGCGCACCCTCGCTTGGCGCCTTTGGGAGTTGATCCTGGGCCCGGCGCGATCTAGACGCCGTCGATTCGCGGCGGGGGGCCACGCTCGCGATGGGCCGGGAGGCCGCGGCCTCGGCTCGCTCGGCGACATCCGGGCTCAGACCGTGAGCGACGAGAAGGGATGAGATCACGGGATCCGGATCGCGCAGCAGGACGGCGAGGAGATGAAGGGAGTTGAGGGGGCCGTCCGCGGCCAGGGTTTCGGCGCGGGCGAAGGCGGCCTTCGACGCGGCGCTGCGGGACATCAGACCCTTGGCGCGCGGAGGCTTTCGCTTGACCCGGCTCCGCAGATCCCGCCTCAATGTCCGGGTCGAGGCGCCCGCCGACTCGAACAAACCACTGATCGCGGCCTGCTCACCGCCCACCCGGACCATCTGCCCCGCATCGAGACCGAGATCCTTGAGGACGCGCGGATTCGCCTTGTCCAGACTCAGCAGACCCATGAGGAGGTGGGCGCACTCGATCTTCGCGTAGCCCGCGGCCCCCGCTTCGGTGGCCGCGATTCTCCACGCCACCGCGAGGCCGGGCGTCGGTTCACTCATGCTTTCAACTCCTGCATACGCTTGCGCGCCTCCTGAACGAGACCGGCGAGGTTGGGTGGCGCGAGGGCGAGGAACTGCTGCAGCGACTTGAGGGCGGCGTCCTTCCGCCCAAGATCAGCCTCGCGCATGCCCTTGTGGAACTTCCCGAGGCTGAAACGCGGATCGATCACAAGAGATTTGTCGTGCACGGCGAGCGCCTCTTCGATCCGGCCGAGCTTCGCCAGGCAAACGCCCTTCCCATCCCAGGTGAGGACGTTCTGGCCGGCGAGTTCGACGGCCTTGTCCCACGCGGGCAGCGCCTGTTCGGGCGCGTTCATGAGATCGAGAGAAGACGCGAGCCGGATCCACGCGGGAGGGAAACCCGGTTGAAGTTCCGTCGCTTTCTTCGCATGGGCCGCGGCCTCGGCGAGTCGCCGGAGCCCGAAAAGCGCGTCCGCCTTCGCGAGCCAGCCGTGATGCTTCTTCGGATCGCCCACGATCGCCTGATCGGCCCACTCGAGCGCTTTAGAGAAGAGTCCCTGATTCCGCGCCATCTCAGCGCGCCTGATGCAGTCGTCGAACGAGGCCGTGGGAGTGACCGCGGGTCCTTGCGCGGGCTTTGGCCGAGCGAGCGGCTGCCAAGTGGAATCAGTCGATCGTGATCGAAAACAAACCGGGGGCCAATGGCATGGTTGCGGCCTCCTATGTAGCTGCCGCAGCACGTGACGGCTACACCCTGTTGTTCTCGATCAATTCGTTTGTGTTGTCGACACTGCTGTATGAGAAGCCCACTTACCAGTTGAAGGATTTTGTTCCGGTCTCCCTGGTGGCCAATAACTTTCTCACCTTCTACACATCAAAGGAAATTCCTGGAAATACGGAGCGGGAAATTCTCGAGAACATGGGGAAGCGCCGCAACTCCTATGCATCGTTTGGTGTCGGGTCATTCGCACATTTGTATGGCGAGCTGCTCGCAAGGTCGCAAAAGTACGATATGTTGCACGTCCCGTACAAGGGAGAAGTAGATGCGATTGCGGGACTACTCGGCGGTCAGGTCGACTCAACGTTTCTGGGTCCCCGAGCGGCCTTGCAAATCGTGCCTAGCGGCAAGGCGAGAGTGCTTGCCGTGGCGGCTCCCAAACGGATTGAGAGTTTGCCCAATGCGCCGACCTTTAACGAACTGGGAATGCCCGGGCTTGACCGAGGAACGTTCCTCGGACTGTTGGCCCCTGTCGGTACACCCATGTCCGCCATCACGCGTTGGGAAGCCGTTGTGAAGGAAGTTCTGTTGGAGCCGGCGTTTCAAGCGCGTATGAAGGTCATTTCAATGGAGGTACCGACCGGCAGCAGCTCACAGGAGTTTGCAAGAACGATCGATGAGGATGTCAAGTTCTGGACTCCCTTGATCAAGAGTCTCAACCTCAAGCTCGATTGATCAGCGAACCAACACCGGCTTCTTGGAGTAACACTATGAGATTGAAGAACAAACTTGTTGTCATCACTGGAGCGGCGTCCGGGATGGGCCGCGCGGGGGTTGAACTCTTTGCGCGCGAAGGAGCGACCGTCGTTGGAGTGGACATCAACGCGGAGCAGCTGCAAAAGGTGATTGAAGGGGCGAAGACGTCCAACGCGCCGATCTTTGCAATCGCTGCCGATCTGACCCGCCGTGACCAGACTAAGGGCATGATTCATGAGGCAGCCCGACTGATGGG